>NZ_JAMFLC010000040.1:0-42048 GCF_023501985.1 Nocardia sputi
GCGGGGCATTACGGTGGGACACGAAGACCTCCGGCAGGTGAATGCGTTCCTAGACAGCTCGCACTTCACCCGGAGGTCTTCGCCATGTCAGCCCGACACGCCGCTACCAACGTCCGTGGTCAGTACATCTAGGTCGAGCAGTGCGGCGAGCGCTTCGGCGGTGTAAATGATCTTCAGCCGCAGTCCGGCGTTTTCGGTGTCGGGCAGCCGGGGCCGGTGGTGCGGGCGTATCCGGGGCCGAGCGGTGGTGGCCGCCGCAGTAGACGCCGTCGTCCTCGCACCACAGCTCGGAGGCGGCGGCGAGGGTGCGGGTGTCAGGGCGGTGCCGAGCCGCACGAACGGCAACATGCCGGTGATTTGCGGGACCGTGGTCGTGCGGCGGTCAGGGGGCGATCGCCTCGGGGATGCCCAGCAGCGCCGCCTGGACCTCGTGCAGGCGGTCGACGTCGCCGCGGATGCCCGCGACGTTGTCGTTGTACAGGAACGCCTCGCCGAGCCGGACCAGCGCGTAGGCCAGCAACGCCGGTTCCAGCGGAGGACGGTATCCGTCCTCTTCGGTGGCGCGGACGATCAGTTCCTGGACGGTGCCGACGACCAGTGGCTGTACCGGTCCGTCGCTCGCGGTGAGGATGCGCAACCCGGACAGTGGCTCGTTCTCGAAGTAGCGCCGGAACGGTTCGTTGTCACGCATCCAGCGGTTGACCCGATACAGCACGTCCAGGATGCGGCGCGCGCCGCTGGAGCGCCGGCGGGCGTCCGCATGCCTGAGCAGCGCCTCGAACTCCCCGGCCAGGACCGCGCCGAGCACTCCGTCGCGGGAGCCGAACCAGCGGTACACCGAGGCGCGGCTGAGCCCGAGTTGCCCGGCGATCGCCTGGATGTCCACGCGCTCCCCGGACAGGAACGCGCGGCGAGCGAGTTCTATGACCTGTTCCCTGGTCGCGGAGGCCGGGCGGCCGGGAGGGCGGGTGGTCCGCTGACTGGAATCGATCACCGCGGAATGATACATCGTCTAAGACGTGTATCGAAATGGGCTGAATTCAGAACCAGGCGTCCCGCATCTGCAGAGTAGTCGTGTCCAACCTGGCGAGCAGGTCCAGTGCCGGT
This sequence comes from Nocardia sputi, assembly GCF_023501985.1. Lineage (NCBI taxonomy): Bacteria > Bacillati > Actinomycetota > Actinomycetes > Mycobacteriales > Nocardiaceae > Nocardia > Nocardia sputi. Next base: position 1,108 of record NZ_JAMFLC010000040.1, read on the forward strand.
GCGGTCTTGGGCAATTCGAAACGGTAGAAGAACCGGGCGGCATGCCGCTTGCCATCGTAGAAGTCGCCGGACCGGTCCGCGGCGGCGAGGAACTGTTCGAGCCAGATCCAGGCCAGGACGGTGTGCCCGAATGCCTCCAGGTACACCGAGCTGTTGGCCAGCGCGGCCTCTATGTCACCGGAGGCGAACAGTCCCGCCGTCACCTCGACCAGCCGCCGCCACGCCGAATCCAGGTGTGCGGCAAGCTCCGCCGCCTCGCCGCCCGCCGCCCGCGCGGCGGTGATGGTCGCGTCGACGCGGGAGCCGAGTGCGAGCAGGCTGGCGCCGCCCTGCTGAGTCACCTTGCGCCCGAGCAGATCCAGCCCTTGGATGCCGTGCGTGCCCTCGTGGATGGGGTTGAGCCGGTTGTCCCGGTAGTGCTGCTCGACGTTGTATTCGCGGGTGTAGCCGTAGCCGCCGAGCACCTGGATGGCGAGGCTGTTGGCCTCCAGGCACCACTGCGAGGGCCAGCTCTTGGCGATCGGGGTCAGGATGTCCAGTAGCAGGGTGACCGCGCGGCGCTCCTCGTCGGATTCGGCGGTGCGCTGCTCGTCGACCAGCCGCGCGCAGTACAGCACCAGCGCCAGCGCGCCCTCGGCATAGGCCTTCTGTGCCAGCAGCATCCGCTTGACGTCGGCGTGCTCGATGATCGGACGCTGCGGCGCGGACGGGTCGGCGGGCAGCTTGGCCCGGCCCTGCGCGCGGGTGCGGGCGTAGTCGAGCGACTCGAGGTATCCGGTGTAGCCGAGCGCGGTGGCGACCAGGCCGACGCCGATGCGGGCCTCGTTCATCATGTGGAACATGTAGGTCAGCCCGCGATGCGGTTCGCCGACCAGGTAGCCGATCGCACCGGGCGCGCCGCCGGGCGTCCAGCGGCCCTCGCCGAAGTTGAGTACGGTGTTGACCGTGCCGCGGAAGCCCATCTTGTGGTTGAGCCCGGCCAGGGCGACGTCGTTGCGTTCGCCGATCGCGCCGTCGTCGCCGACCAGGAATCGCGGCACCACGAACAGTGAGATGCCCTTGGTGCCCGCCGGTCCGCCGGGGATCTTGGCCAGCACCAGGTGCACGATGTTCTCGCCGAGTTCGTGATCGCCGCCGGAAATCCACATCTTGGTGCCGAACAGGCGATACGTGCCGTCGTCCTGTGGTTCGGCGCGGGTGACGATGTCGGCCAGCGACGAACCGGCTTGGGGCTCCGACAGGCACATGGTGCCGAAGAAACGGCCCGCGAGCATCGGCTTGACGAACTTCTCCACGTGCTCCGGACCACCGTGGGCGACAAGCAGATTCGCGTTGGCCACAGTGAGGAACGGGTAACCCGCGGTGCCCGGATTGGCCGCCTGGAACCAGGCGTAGCTCGCCTGCGCGACGGTCGCGGGCAGCTGTGCGCCGCCGAGTTCGTAGTCCATCGCGGCCGAGGGCAGCCCGGCTTTGGCGAAGGCGGCCAGCGCCTGGCCGACTTCGGGGATGATGGTCACGCGTTCGCCGTCGAAGGTGGGTTCGTTGGCGTCGTTGAGCTTGTTGTGCGGTGCGAAGTACTTGGCGGCCAGTTGCTCGCTGAGTTCCAGCACGGCGTCGAAGGTCTCCCGCGAGTGCTCGGCGTACCGCTCGCGTTTGGTGAGGTTCTCGACGTCCAGCCACTCGTAGAGCAGGAAATCGAGATCGCGCCGGGACAGCAAGGTCGACCGCATCAGCCCGTCCTTTCGAGACATGTTCGACTCACTGTATCTTACGGACCGGGATGGGACCGGGCCCCGCCCCGACGGAAAGTCGGCGTCGGAATCGCCGCGCTACTCACCAGTGCCGAACGGCCCCGCCATGCGCCGCCGCTCACCCGTCGGTCGAGGGGCTGAGCAGGCCGCGGGCGTGCGCCATCGCCGCGGCCTCGGTGCGGGTGGCCGCGCCGAGTTTGGCGAGGATGCGCGAGACGTGCACACCGGCGGTGTTGGCGCTGATGAACAGTTCGGCCGCGATCCGGCGGTTGCTCGCGCCCGTGGCTACCAGCCGCAGCACGTCGAGTTCCCGGGGCGTCAGGCCCGCGGTGCTCGGCCGCCGCGCTGGGGAGGGCCGGTCGGAGGATTCGGTGAGAACGATTCCGGCGCGCTCGGCCAACTGTCTGGCTTGCTCGGCGAGGGGAGGCGCCGCCAGTTCGTCGGCCAGCTCGAGCACCGACCGCAGCGCGTCGCGCGCTGCCGGGCGATCGCCCGCGGCCAGTTCGGCTGCCCCGGAGTCCAGCAGGCTGCGCGCCAGCTCGTACGGCTGACGAAGGGCCCGCCAGGAGGCGACCACCGCGTCCCAGTCGGCGGGACGGCCACTGCGCACGGCGTGGCAGGAATTCCGGTACGCGGCGTCGACCGCGCTGGTCACAGGCAGCTTTTCCGTGACCGAATGCAGAACCATGGGAGCGCAGCGCGTCCGGGCGACCGTATCGGCCAGCGCCCACGCCTCGTGATGATGTGCGGCCAGATCGTCCGCGATCAGCGTCGCCGCGCCGATCTCAGCGGCGCGCTGCGGGTCGCCCGCCGCGTGCGCGATCTCGGATTGCACCGTGTACAGCTGAATTCGGTATTGCCTGGCCCATCGACTGTCGCCGAGCAACGGCTGCGCGGTTCTCGCGCTCGTCGCCGCGGCGTTCGCGTCGCCGCGCGCCAGCATGATCCTGGCGTGACACAGCAGCAGCGCGGCGGTGCTCAACGGCGGCAACCGCTCGGTGAGCGATTCGTCGACCAGATCGAGCGCCTCGTTCCATCGACCCAGGGCTGTGAGTGCCTGAGCCCATTTGACCAGCAGAATCGGCGCGGCTTCGGCGAACCGGTAGGTCTCGTGCGCGGCTCGCAGACCCTGTTGGATGGCGGCGATGGCCTTCTCGTTGGCGCCTGCCGACACCAGCAGCGCTGACTCCCACAGCACCACCGTCAGCAGGGTTCCCGGATCTCCCGCTGCCTTCGCCGCGGCATGCGCACGGTCGAAATGCGCCGTGGCGACCTCCGAGCGATCCGCGGTGGCCAGTCCGAGATAGGCGTGGGCGCGCGCGGCCAGCGGCAGGTCGTCGAGCTGTTCGGCCACCTCGGCGGCGGAGCGCGCGTCGTCCTCGGCGGCAGCCGCCGCACCGCTGAACACGCGCGCCGCGGCGAGTTCGGCGAGCACCTCGCCGCGCAGCCGGATCGGCCGGTGCGCGGGAAGCAGTGCCAGGGCCGCGAGCAGGTCGTCCTCGCCGCCGCTGCTGCTCTGATTCCGCAGTCCGGCGCGATAGTGGTGCAGCCGGGCGGCGCGCTCCGGTTCGGTCGCCGCATCGATGGCGGCCAGCGCCGCGTCGGCTGCGGCGATCCCGCGCTCGACGACACCGCCGCGATGACACGCCGCCACAACCGCTTCCACGACATCGAGCCGCTCGACGTCCACCCTGCTCGCCGCGTCCGGCACGCGATCCCACAGTTCGAGCACCCGGTCCAGATGGCGCACCTGATCACGATGCGCGCCGATGCTCTCGGCTTCCGACGCCGATTCCCATGCGGCCTCGAGGGCGGGCGGCAGCTCTCCGGCGGCATACGCGTGGTAGGCCAGCTCGGCGGAGGGGAACTGGTGCGGGTCCTGTTTCCTGTGCTCGAGGAGTGCCTGAGAAATTTTGGCGTGCAACTGCTTTCGTTCGACGGGTAAGAGATCGTCGTAGACCGCATCACGGATGAGGACGTGCCGGAACTCGTAGCCGGTGTCGGTGGTGACCAGCAGTTGCCGATCGATCAGTTGGTGCAGGGCAGTGGTGAGCGCGGCCGGTGTGAGGGCGGTGGCGGCCTCCAGCAGCGTGTGCGGGACCGGAGACCCGGCCGCCGCCGCGAGGCTCAGCACCGAAGCGGTCTGCTCGGGCAGGTCGGACAGATAGCCGAGCAACAGCTCCGACAGCTCGGCGGGCGTGTCCTCGGGCGCGGGGCCGAGCGCTTCCACGAACAGCGGAATTCCCCTGCTGCGCTCGAAGACCCTCGCGATCGTCCCTGGCTCCGGTTCTCTGGCGTGCAGTGCGGCCAGCTGCCTGCCCACTTCGTGCTTGGTCAGCGGCGGCGGAGTCAGCAGTCGCACACGCGGGTCGCGGCGCAGGCCCGTGACCAGCTTGCGCAGCGGTTCGGAGTCGGCGGGCCGGTAGGTGCCGACCAGCACCAGATCGCCCTCGGCCAGGTTGGCCACCAGGAAAGCGAGCAATGCCAAGCTGGCGTCGTCGGCCCAGTGCAGGTCCTCCAGCACCACCACCAGCGGCCTGGTCAGCGCGAACTGTTCCAGCACGGTCAGGATCTCGCCGAACAACCGGGTTCGATCGGTCTCGGCGCCCGCCGTGCCGGACCGCGCGGCCAGCTCGGGAAGCCAGCGCGCCACCGCCGGCTCGGGCACCGGAAGCAGCGCCGCTAGGCCCTCCACCCCCAATTCACGCAGGACCGCGCGCATGACCGCGACGAAAGGCGTGAACGGCACGCCCGTCGCGCCGAACTCCGGACACCGTCCGGACAACACCGCCGTGCGTCCGCCGAGCCGCGTCGTGAACTCCGCTACCAGCCGCGACTTGCCGATGCCCGCTTCGCCGCCGATCAGTACGGTGTGCACCGCCGGATCACGGTAGGCGTCCTGCAATGCTGCGAGCTCGGCGGCCCGCCCCACGAAGGCGCCGCTTACGGGAAGGCTGACCACGGCGCGATCATGCCCGTACCGCGCCTCGGCGACAACTGCGAAGGTCGGGCGAGGGCGCGCCGCACCTGGGGTGAGAGATGAGCCCGCACACCGAACGCGCGAAATAACGGATTCTCGTGATTCGCTCACCCCCTCGTTACCCGAAGCATCAATGGCATGACGAACACCGAGATCCGCCCCTTCCGCATCGACGTCCCCCAGGCCGACCTGGACGACCTGCGCCTGCGCCTGGCCCGCACCCGCTGGATCGACGACCTGCCCGGTACCGGATGGGAACGTGGCGTGCCGACCGCCTACCTGAAGAACCTGGCCGGCTACTGGGCCGAGAAGTTCGACTGGCGCGCCGCCGAGACCGAGCTGAACGCCCACCCGCAGTTCACCACCACGATCGCCGGTCAGAACGTGCACTTCCTCCACATTCGTTCGGCCCGGGAGGACGCCACCCCCTTGCTGCTCCTGCACGGTTGGCCCAGTTCGGTGGCCGACTTCCTCGACATGATCGGCCCGCTCACCGACCCCGCCGCCCACGGCGCACCCGAGGCTCCCGCCTTCCACCTCGTCGTCCCGTCGCTGCCCGGCCACGGGTTCTCCGGCCCGATCACCGAGGCGGGGTGGAACGACGGCCGGATCGCGGCGGCCCTCGCCGAACTCATGGCCCGGCTGGACTACCACCGCTACGGCGTGCAGGGCGGTGACCACGGCGCTTTCATCGCCCCCGCACTGGGGCGGATCGACACGGAACATGTCGTCGGCGTGCACGTCAACGCGCTGGTCACCTTCCCGACCGGCGATCCCGCCGACATGGCCGCGCTCACCGACGCGGAGAAGGCGCGCCTCGGCGGGATGAAGAAGTTCCAGGACGACGGCTCGGCCTACATGAACCTGAAGGGCTCACGCCCGAACACCATCGCGCAATTGCTCGCCGATTCCCCGACCGGCCAGCTCGGCTGGATCGTGGAGAAGTACCGCGAGTGGACCGACCAGTCCCACGACCTGCCCGAACAGGCCGTCGACCTCGATCGCCTGCTGACCACGGTGAGCATCTACTGGTTCACCGACACCGCCCGCAGCGTCGCCGACCTCTACTACGAACGCTTCCACGACGCGACCATGTTCGCCCCGAAGCCGAAGGGCACCGTGCCGACCGGCGTCGCGGTATTCAAGGACGGCGACTACGCCATCCGCCGCTTCGCCGAGCGCGCCCACCACATCACCCACTGGTCGGAGTTCTACTCCGGCGGGCATTTCCCGGCACTGGAGGTGCCGGAGCTGCTGGTCGGCGATATCCGCGAGTTCTTCCGCACGCTCGGTTGAACCGGCAGGACCCGAGGGGCGGGCGCTCATCTCCACCTGCCCCTCGCCGTCGCCGAGACGGTGTCGTATCCGGTCGAGCGCGCAATGAAGGGGGGCGGACATCTTCGGCCTCACCCCCGTTTGTCGATCGCAGATAGCTGGCGACCACGATCGGAGTCTGGCGCTTCAGCCTGCGATACCGTCGAGCAGGTGAACCGCACTCGGTAGACGATCCACGGTGAGCGTCTCGTGGGCGAGAATCGCCATATCCGGCTGTCGACTGTGGATGTGGAGCTACCTGACGGCGTCAGATTCACGCAGTACGTCGCGGATGCCTCGATGCGCAATGACATTGGTACTCAACGAGAAAAGTGAAGCACTGTTGAAGTACCGACATCGATTCGTCCCGACCGCTGGGTGTGGCGCTTCCCGGCGGTTATGTCGATAGAGCGGAAGATGTCGTGATCGCGGCCGCGCGAGAGGTCGAGGAGGAGACCGGTTGGCGGCCGAGAAGAATGGAGCATCTGGTCACGTATCAACCAGCTATTGGCCCGCTGGATCATCCGCAGGAGATATACCTCGCTCGTGGCGCGGACTTGACAGACAATCGGCCGGATGTCCACGAGGCGGCCGGATGTCAACGAGGCGGAGGACATGCGCTGGTTCTCGCTCGACGAGGCGGTGCGAATGATCGAGCGCGGCGAAATCCTCGGAGCAGCAATGGTGGTCGCGGTCTATCGGGTGATCGCTCTGCCCGCTTAGTGCGTCACAGCGCCTGTTGTCGTGACTTCGCGACGGTCGAACGGCAGTGCCGGGTAAAGCGGACCCATCCTCCTTGAAGGCCAAGCGGGATGCGAGTGCGCGTCGCTCGAGTGCAGGCGAGCTGATCAGGTGCGGTCGATGCCACACCACGCGGCGAACCCGCGCACGCTTTCGTTGCTTCGTGCATCGTCGCGGGCGAGGACGCGAATGGTCTCGTGCACCATTGGGTGGTATCGGGTTTGGGTGGGCGCGATCTCCTTGGCCTTTCGCAGAGAGCCGAGGGCTTTCGTGCGATTGCCGTGAAGCAGGTAGCCTCTGGCCAAGTCGATGTAGTGGTGGCCCGCACGCTCCCGTGGCGTGGTCGCCGGGAGATGCACGCGTTCGGCGCGCTTTACGGCCTCGGTGCCGTCCATCATCTCGACAGCCAGGCCGACCGACCAGATGTCGACATTGGTGACGCCGAAGCACAGCCGGTAATCGTCACGGTCGACACCGACGCGTTGGGCGGTGTCCCGCGCTTCGGCGAGATGTTCATCGGCGAGGTCGCGGCGACCGGCTCGGGCGGCGGCGAGGCCCGATTTCAGGTGCAGGCTGCCCCACATGCTGAGGACGGCCGGATCGTCACCGCTGATATCGGACTCGATGGCGGCACGACTTGATTCGAGAAACCGAAGGGCCGTGGACCAGTCGGCCGCGCAGATCAGTTCCCCCGCGCGCTGGTAATCGCCCGCCAGGACGGCCAGCGGGTCGCCGGACTGCGCGGCTGCCCACTCGTACCGCTCGACACACAAAGAAGAAAGGTCGATATAGCCCAGCTTGTACACGACTTGCCCGGTTGCGGCGAACGCTTCGGCGAGAAGTCCGAATACGCGCTCACGCTTGGCTCCCGTCGCGGCATTCCACGCGACGCGCAGGTCGGCGAGCAAGCCGGGAAGGAGCGTGCCGAGGTCACCGAGGTTGACCGAGTGCCGCAATGCGGAAGCTTTCGCGACGTCGGCGGCGAGGTCGCGTTCGGGACGAGGGTCCATGGACCCGTCGGGCTCGATCTTGTACGCGGCCAGTTCCCGGCGAATCTCGGGTACACCGGCGTGCACTCGCTGTTCGTCGCGGGTCTGCCGGGGATAGGGCTGCTCGAGCAGATCGACCACGTTCACTCGCAGGGCGCGGGCGCATGCCGCGACGAACGCCGGTGATGCCGGCGCACGGCCACGCTCGACTTTGCGGACCAGACTCGCCGAGAAGTTGGCTTCCCGCGCGAGTCTTTCCTGGCTCCAGCCCGCAAGCTTCCTGGCTGTGCGGACTTTCTCGCCGACACCGGATTCCTGGGTCATCGTCATCACGGGTTCCATTCGACACGTTTCCTCATGCCCAGGGTGACAAATCTTTTGCCGGTTCGCTGTGTTGTTCGTCCTTCAAAGTCATGTTCCGGCCCTGGCGGCGGGTGAAGCCCTTCCGGATCGCGCCACATCTCCGGCGTTGCTTACACCGCTGGAGATGCGAGAGTCCCCGGCGCCGGGTGCCACACCACATCAACCGAACAAGGGGTGGACATGGCAGAAATCGCGCTTGGCTACATCCGGCTGGATCGGTCCGGTAGTGATCACGCAGGTGAGGAGCGCGCGATCCGGGCTCTAGCCGAGCGGAGGGGCTACCCCGACCCGGAAGTGCTGGTGGTCGATCGCGACGCGCTGATGCCGACGCTCCTGCTGATGCAGGCCATCCGCCGGGTGGGCGCTTCGGTTGTCATCGCTCCGACCCGGGAGCACGTCTGGACCAGCAGGCGCGGTCTCACCGAGGAAGTGACTCTGATCGTCGTTGCGCCCGAGGAAATATGGAAGCGTGGCCATCGGTGGACGCCGTTCGGTTCACCTGACGGCGCGGTGCGGTATTGATGTCCGGCTGGCACGAGTACGGCACAGCTTTCGTTGTGGCGACGGCGATGGTGATGGTGCTGCTGGGAGTCTTCTTCGCGGCGAGTAGATGGTGGCGAAGGCCGTTGCGCGGGCCGAGCGTCTATCACATCGCCGAGCGTGTGGGCCATGAGCAGTTGTGCCTGCTGGGCTGGCCACCGCTGGGCTGGCCTGCGGTAGACCCGGTGGACGGCCCAGAACTCAGTACCGGCGATGCCCACGCGCTGATGCAGGTGCATCGGGATTGCGACGCGGACGAGTGCTCGTGGAAAAGCGCCGCCGTCGAAACTCTGCGGATCACCGGGCGCATGCGACCGAGCAAGTACCCGCGCCGATCGAATCGGCCTTGACGACCGACAGGACCGATAGGCATTGCGCAACAGGCTGATACGTTCGATGCGGACTGTAAAACCGCACGTGCACATGGTGGCCGGTCCGGGGGAGAGCATGATCCGGGCGTGTCATCGATCGGCCCGGCCTACAGCGAAGGGGTGCCCTGGTGTTTCGAGCGGAGGTCATCGGTTGCGGTATCGGAGGGGCGTGCGCGGCGCTGGCGCTGGCGAAAGTCGGTGCCGACGTCACGGTCTACGAGAGGTCGCAGCGCGCGGCCGATGTCGGCGGATGGGTCACGCTCGGTCCTGCGGCGTCGACCGCGCTCGATCAGATCGGTCTGGGTGAGAAGGTCAGGGCGGCCGGGTTCCCGGTTGTCGGTGTCAGTTCGGCCGATACGCTGACGGGGCGCACGAAGTCCTTCGCTCGGACCGAGCCCGGTCATCGCTGGTCGAGTATCCATGTGTGGCGCAGGGATCTGTTGGCCGTACTGCGTGAAGGTCTGGACCGAGCGAAGATTCCCTGCGCCTACGGAACTCGGGCCGATCCCGGCAAGCGCACAGGTGACCTGCTCGTCGGCGCCGATGGCGCTCGTTCGGAAACCCGGCGCATGCTCGGCAGTTCCCAGGAGCCCGCATACACCGGGCAAGTGATCCGGTACGGACATTGCCCGGTTCCGGTGCGAGGGCTACCGACGAACGTACTGCACTTCTGGGCGCACTCGGAGGGGGTCGCGGGGTACGTGGGGGACGAGCGCGATGGTTCCTTCTGGTTCAGCAGGCGAAAAGCGGAGTCTCCGGCCGCGGCTATCGACGCCGACGTGTTTCTCGAAATGCTGCGGGCGACGCAAGTGGCGCAGGTACTGGAGCACTCGGAGGTGAGTGCGCCGATCGCCCTGTACGAACTCGACCCCGATGGCCTCTGGCACAGCGCTGACACCGTACTGATAGGTGATGCGGCACACGCCGTTTCGCCGGCGGCGGGGCGAGGAGCGACCTCCGCGATCGAGGACGCGATCGTCTTGGCGAAGACCGTGCGTGGTGCGAACTCTATTGCCATGGCGCTGGAGTCCTACACCCGGACGCGTCGCCCGATAGCGCAAGCGACCTATCGGCCGGGATCGGTGCGGCAGCCTCCCAAAGTGTCAGCGGCCGATCTGCGGCTCTGACCCGTGGCAGCCGGTCGCGGCCGTGGGGCTCGATCAACGGCTCGGCACCCCCAAGGTGAGTTCGCGGGATCCGACCGATCGCGCGGAGAAATCCGGCGGTTGCCCACACACGTTGTCAGTCCAATCGCGTCAACCTCGCGATGATCGTGGCGGCCATCGATGCCGGGTCCCCATGGTCGGGGCGGAGAACGATATCGGCTTCGGTGGGTGCTTCGTACGGGTCATCGATGCCGGTGAAGCCGCGGATCTCGCCCGCGCGGGCCTTGGCGTACATTCCCTTGGGGTCGCGGGCTTCGCAGACCGCCAGCGGGGTGTCGACGAACACCTCCAGGAACGGGATTCCCGCTGCCTCGTGCGCGGCGCGCACCCGGTCGCGGTCGGCGCGGTAGGGGCTGATCAGCGACACCACCGCGACCACACCGGCTTCGGCGAACAGTTTCGCCACTTCGCCGACGCGCCGGACGTTCTCTTCCCGGTCCGCCGCGCTGAACCCGAGATCCGAGTTGAGCCCGTGCCGCAGGTTGTCGCCGTCGAGGAGGAACGCCGGACGCCCCTCGGCGACCAATCGGCGCTCCAGTTCCACCGCGACGGTCGATTTCCCGGAGCCGGACAGGCCGGTCAACCAGACCGTCAGGCCACGGGTGGCGCGCTCGTCGCGCTCGACGGCGGTGGAATGCCAGACCACGCGGGAGGAAGGCAGGCTCGGGCCGGTGATCATGCCCGCGGCGACGGTGTTGTTGGTGGTGTCGTCGACGAGGATGAAGCTGCCGGTGGCGCGGTTGCGCCGGTACGGGTCGAACAGCAGAGGCTGGCGAGTGCGCAACTGGACACGGCCGATCTCGTTGAGCGTCAACGACTCCGCGCGCTCGTCGCGATGCAGCGTGTTGACGTCCAGCCGGTAGTCCAGGGAGCGGACCTCGGCTGTGACGGCACGGGTGGTGTGCCGGATGGTGTAGGTCGCGCCCGGGGTGAGCTGGGCGTCCTCGGCGAACCAGCACACCATCGCGTCGATATCGCGGTCGGTGTTCGGGCGGTTGTTCGGGCGGCAGATCAGATCGCCGCGGGAGATGTCCAGCTCGTCGGCGAGCTGGATGGTGACCGCCTGCGGCGGGAAGGCTTCCGCGACCGGTGCGCCGCCCGGTCCCCAGATCGCCTCCACGGTGGTGGTGAAACCCGAAGGCAGCACGGCAACTTCGTCGCCCGGCTTGAAGACGCCGCCCGACACGGTGCCCGCGTAGCCACGGAAGTCCTGCGCGTGCCTGCGGGTGACGTACTGCACCGGGAAGCGCGCGTCGATCAGGTTGCGGTCGGAGGCGATGTGCACCTCTTCGAGATGGTGCAGCAGGGGAGTGCCCTCATACCACGGCATGCTCGCGCCGCGATGCACGATGTTGTCGCCGTGCAGCGCAGACACCGGCACGAAGGTCAGATCGGAGACGTCGAGTTTGGAGGCCCACCGCGCGAACTCCTCGCGGATCTCCTCGAATCGCTCCTGCGACCAGTCCACCAGGTCCATCTTGTTCACGCACAGCACCAGGTGCGGGATGCCGAGCAGGCCGGCCAGGAACGCGTGCCGACGGGTCTGCTCCACCACGCCTTTGCGGGCGTCCACCAGGATCAGCGCCAGGTCGGCGGTGGAGGCGCCGGTCACCATGTTGCGGGTGTACTGGACGTGGCCGGGGGTGTCGGCGATGATGAATTTTCTTCTGGGCGTGGCGAAGTAGCGGTGTGCCACGTCGATGGTGATGCCCTGTTCGCGTTCGGCGCGCAGGCCGTCGGTGAGCAGGGCGAGGTTCGGATAGTCGTCGCCGCGGTCGCGGCTGGTGCGCTCCACCGCGGCGAGCTGGTCGGTGAAGAGGGTCTTGGAGTCGAACAGCAGCCGGCCGATCAGGGTCGATTTGCCGTCGTCGACGCTGCCCGCGGTGGCGAGGCGCAACAGTGTGGTCGTCATCAGAAGTAGCCTTCGCGTTTGCGGTCTTCCATGCCTGCCTCGGAGATGCGGTCGTCGGCGCGGGTGGCGCCGCGCTCGGTGACCCGTGCCGCGGCGACCTCGGCGACCACCTCCGCGGGGGTGGCCGCGGTGGATTCGACGCAGCCGGTGCAGGTCGCGTCGCCGACGGTGCGGAAGCGCACGGTGGCCTCGTAGGGCTGCTCGCCGTCGAGCAGTTCGAGGAAACGGGTGTGCGCCAGCAGCATTCCGTCGCGCTGCACCACCGGCCTGCGGTGGGCGTAGTACAGCGGGGGCAGCTCGATATCCTCGGCGGCGATGTAGCTCCAGATGTCGAGTTCGGTCCAGTTCGACAGCGGGAACACCCGGATGTGCTCGCCCGCGCGGTGCCTGCCGTTGTAGAGGTTCCACAGTTCGGGGCGCTGCCTGCGCGGATCCCACTGGCCGTACTCGTCGCGGAAGCTGAACACCCGCTCCTTGGCGCGGGCCTTCTCCTCGTCGCGGCGCGCGCCGCCGAAGACCGCGTCGAACGATCCTTCCTGGATCGAGCGCAGCAGCGTCGTGGTCTGTAGCCGGTTGCGAGAGGCGCGCGGCCCGGTCTCCTCGACCACCCGTCCCGCGTCGATGTCGTCCTGCACTCGTCCTACGACCAGACGCAGCCCCAAGCGGGCCACCGTCGCGTCACGGTAGGCGATCACCTCGTCGAAGTTGTGCCCGGTGTCGATGTGCAGCACCGGGAACGGCAGCGGCGCGGGCCAGAAGGCCTTGGCCGCCAGATGCAGCATCACCACCGAGTCCTTGCCGCCGGAGAACAGCAACACCGGGCGTTCGAATGTCGCTGCCACTTCCCGGAATATGTGCGCCGACTCGGCCTCGAGCGCGTCCAGATGGGGCAGCTCGTAGGTGCTCGCCGTCGACTTCGCGTACTGGCTCACACCGCAAAACTAGAACACGTTTCGGTCTTTGGTCAATGGCTTGAGCCCGGCTTGTGCCCGCCCGAGTTCGCCGTCACCGCGTCGGCGGCGGCCACCAGCGCGGCGCCTCGCCTGGCGATCTCGGCCCCGGTGACCGACCGGCCGACGTACATCGTGAGCACCATGTTCTGCCTGCCGTCGCCGTCGTAGGTCGGGGCCGCCAGCAGGCTCACCGCGTGCTCCTTGCGGGGGCGCAGATCCGCGCCCAGATACACCCGCTCGCCGAGGCTCGTCACCAGCTCGCCGACCAGTTCGCGCAGCTCGGGCGGCAGATCGCGGTCGGCGACCCCGGCCAGCAGCGAGTACAGCCGCCGTCCGGCCGTGGTCATGCTCTCCACGAGGAACCCGCGCTCGCGGCACTCGGCGACGACCTGGCGCAGGCGCGCCTCGTCCTGTCGCAACGGCACCGCCGACGGCTTGGCCAGCCAGGCGTCGAAGGCCGCGTCGATGTCCCAGAGCACGTACATCAGGCCGACCGGTGGCGCGAAATGGTAGGCCGCGCCCACCTTCACCAGGCCGGGACCGGTGCTCTCCAGCACCATGATCTGCTCGCCGACCACCGCCGACGCCGTGCAGGTCGTGTGGTACCGCGCGGACAGTTTCTCCAGCTCGACGCGCGCGAGCGCGGAGATGGCGAAGCTGTCCTGCGCCGCCCGTCCGGCCGCGATCAGCGCCGGTCCGAGCCCGTAGGTGCGGGTATCGGCGTCGCGCGTCAGGTAGCCGCCCGCGGTGAGTTCGGTCAGGATGCCCAGGCAGGTCGGTTTGGCCAAGTCGAGTTCGCGGGCGAGCTCGGAGAGCCCGAAGCGTTTCCCGCGCTGCTCGACGAAGAAATCGAGGACCTGAACCACCCGCGCGGTGGGTGCGGACCGACGGCCGACCATTGACCACTCCTAGAACACGTTCTAATCTTGCCTTGATCGAAATGTACCAGAGCGGTACATATATGGAACACCGGAGAGAGCCTCTTGCTGACACAGCCGTTCGCGGACGCCATCGCCGCCGCCGAGCAGATCATCACCGGAGCCGCGCACATCCGCACCGAACAGGACCTCGTCGAGGGCTACGACTACCTGGCGGGCAGCATCCGCGCGTCGTTGCAGATGGCCTGGGCATACGAGCTGGACTTCCCGTTCTTCGTGATGTCCACCGGGCCCTACACCAAGATGGGATTGGACAACCCCGACACCCTCTATTTCCACGCCTATCTGCGGCCGGACGCGGATTACGTGGTGACCGGAACCCGCGGCACCACCCGCGACCTGAGCTTCCAGGTGCTCAACGGCAACTACTCGCCGGTGGACGTGCCCGACAGCCTCACCGCCTTCGACGACCGCGAGCTCGACATCCGCCCTGACGGCAGCTACGAGCTCCGCTTCGGACCGGGCGAAGCGGGCCCGGGATACGTTCATCTCGGCGCCGACGCGGCGATGCTGGTGGTGCGCGAGGTCCACAGCGATTGGGCCACCGAGAAGGCGGGCACGATCCGCATCCAGCGGGTCGACCGCATCGGTGACGCGCCGCCGCCGCTGACCAAGGACGTGCTGACCAAGCGGTACGGCGTCGCGGGCAAGATGCTGGTGTCGCGGCTGAAGACCTTCCTCGCCTTCCCGGAGTGGTTCTACCTGAACCTGCCGGTGAACACGCTGACCGAGCCGAGGCCGACGCCGGGCGGGCTCAGCACACAGTTCTCCTCGGTGGGTCACTACGACCTGGACGACGACCAGGCCATGATCATCACGGTGCCGAAGTCCGACGCGCCCTACCAGGGCTTCCAGCTCGGCAGCATGTGGTACCTGTCGCTGGACTACATCAACCACCAGACCAGCCTCACCGCCGACCAGGCGCACGTGGACCCGGACGGGATGATCCGGCTGGTGGTCAGCGAGCGCGATCCCGGTCTGGCCAACTGGATCGAGCGCACCGGGCACGCCAGGGGTTATCTGCAATTCCGCTGGCAGCGGCTGTCGAGGGAGATGAAACCGGACGACGGGCCCACCGTGGAGCTGGTCTCGGTCGCCGATCTGCCGAATCGCCTGCCCTTCTACGAGCAGGCCCGGGTCACGCCGGAGCAGTGGCGTACGCGGATCGCGGCGCGGCAAGTCGCCGTCGCGGAAAGGATGCTCGGCTGATGCTGTTGCGGGACAAAGTGGTCGTCGTCTCCGGCGTAGGGCCGGGATTGGGGCGCGCGATCGCCGTGCAGAGCGCGAAAGCGGGCGCGGACGTGGTGCTGGCCTCCCGGACCGAGTCGCGGCTGACCGAGGTGGCCGCGGAGATCACCGCACTGGGCAGGCGCGCGGTGGTCGCGCCCACCGACATCAACGACGAGGCCGCCGCGGCCGATCTGGTGGAGACCGCGCGCAGCGCGTTCGGCAAGGTGGACACGCTGGTGAACAACGCGTTCGCCATCCCGCCCATCGTCGATCTCGCCGATGTCGACTTGGACCAGGTGCGGGCGGGCTTCGAGACGAACGTGCTGGCCGCATTGCGCCTGACCAGGCTGTTCGTGCCCGCCCTCACCGAGACCAAGGGTTCGGTCGTGATGATCAACTCGGCTGTGCTGCGCCACTCGCGGCGGACCTTCGGGCCGTACAAGATGGCGAAGGCCAGCCTGCTCGCGCTGGCGCAGAGCCTGGCCACCGAACTCGGGCCGAAAGGTATCCGGGTGAATTCCGTCGCGCCCGGCTATATCTGGGCCGACAACCTGAAGTGGTACTTCAACTACCTGGCGCAGCAGCGGGGGATCACCCCAGAGGAGGTCTACGACGAGACCGCGAAGACCACCGACCTGCGCAAGCTCCCCGAACCCGACGAGATCGCCGACGCTGTCGTGTTCTTTGCGTCCGACATGGCCCGCGCGATCACCGGCGCGTGCCTGGACGTCAACGCCGGCGAATACCACCACTAGGAGATGACCGTGATCGGTAGGGACGACGTCGGCACCGTCGATGACCTGCATGCTTCCGCGACCAAGGTGGTCGGGCTGGACGACTTCGGGACCGATGACTATCGCGAGGGGCTCGAGGTGCTGCTCGAGTCGTACGCGAAGGACGCCGCACTCACCCCGTTCGGCAACAAGGTCAACCGCGCCTTCCTGCGCGGCGCCCTGATCGCCCGCCTGCTCAGCGAGGCGGCCTGGCGGCAGCACCCGCAGCACGCCGACGTGGCGATCGAACGGCCGATCTTCGTGACCGGTCTGCCGCGCTCGGGCACGACGGCGGTGCACCGTCTGCTCAACGCCGACCCCGCGCACCAAGGGCTGGAGATGTGGCTGACCGAGATGCCGCAACCGCGCCCGCCGCGGGAGACGTGGGCGAGTGACCCGGTGTACCAGCGCCTGGCGGCCGCCTACGACAAGCACCACGTCGAACACCCGGAATTCATGGGCGTCCATCACATTTCGGCCGACCAGGTCGAGGAGTGCTGGCAGCTGTTGCGGCAATCGGCCATGTCGGTGTCCTACGAGTGCCTGGCCTACCTGCCCACCTACTCCGAGTGGTTGCGCGACCGGGATTGGACGCCCGCCTACCGCAGGCACCGGCGCAACCTCCAGCTGATCGGCTTGCCGGACGCGGGCAAACGGTGGGTGCTGAAGAACCCGAGCCACCTGTTCGCGCTGGACGCCATCTTCGAGGTCTATCCGGACGCGCTGGTCATCCAGATGCACCGCGATCCGCGCACCATCATCGCGTCGGTGTGCAGCTTGAACGAGCAGGCGTCGGCGGGCTGGTCGGAGAAATTCCGTGGTCCGGTGGTGGGCACGGCACAACTGGATCTGTGGGCGCGGGGCGCGGAGCGATTCCTCGCCGACCGCGAGCGCTTCGCCGCGGGGCAGTTCTGCGACGTCGACTACGACGAGTTCGTCGCCGACCCGATCGGCACCGTCGAGTCGATCTACCGGCGCTTCGAGCTACCGCTGACCGAGGAGGCGAGCGCCGCGATGACCGCGCTGCACGCGCAGAGCACCACGGGCGCGGCGCGTCCGGCGCACCGCTACACCCTCGGCGACTTCGGGCTGACCGCCGAGCAGGTGGACGCGCGGTTCGCCGCGTACCGGGAAGCGCATTTCCCCGGGCGGTGATCACTCGGCGCCCGCCGGTCCTCCGGCACGACCGGCGCGCGCTGAACGAGCTTGCCGCGCATGCATTTCACGCGTATTTGCAATGAATGCACACGCGGCGACTCCGGGGTCGTGCGCCTTGCCTCTACCTGCACTCTTTCGATCGATCCGGATTTCCGGCTGGGACAGGGCAATTCATGCATTGGTGCACGGTGCGCCATTCGCGACCGCGCTCGTGGGGCGGGAGTCCATCGCCAACGCTCGGGGGAAGACCTGGGCCGCAATTACTCTCGGCGATGGTCCGGCCGCTGCGGGCGGGTAGTCGCGTCAGCGCGTAGGTCTGCGCGTGTCGACCGGTGACCGGGTCGCTTCACCATGCGTGAGTGACACGGACGGAACATGGGCGGCCAGGAAGCCGACGATCCCGGTCCGCGACCGCGCGTCGTGCCGTGGCGCGTCAGGGCTGTCCGGGCTCGAGCACGATGAACAAGCCGTTCGCCTCCGCGCACAGCCGGTCGCCGTTGTGCAGGGTGGCCCGCACGTAGACTTTGCGACCCTCCTGCCGCTCGGCCCACGCGCGCACCTTCAGCTCGGTGTTCAACGGGGTGATCGAGCGGTAGTCGACGGTGAGCGAGGCGGTTCTGGTGACCGAGCCGGAGTGCACCGCGGCCGCCATGCCGAGCAGGTCGTCGAAGGCGATGGCGATCTGGCCGCCGTGGGCGGCGCTGTTGCCGCCGAGGTGGAAGGTGCGGAAGGTGAGGCGCGCGTCGACGCCCTGCCGGTCGACGTGGTCGATGACGAACGGCGGCAGCGTGATGTTGCCGCGGGCGGGCAGGTCGAAGCGGGTCCAGTTGGGCGTCGACCACTCGTCCACCACGGCCGCGTCGAGCTTGTCGTTGAGCTCTTTGAGGATGCCGATGGCCTCCACCGCCAGTTCGTCGGAGGGGGAGGTCAGCCGGACCCGGTCCATCAGGCCGCGCACCTGCTCGATGAACTGTCCGTAGTGCGGCCCGCCGCGGGAGATGTCGTCCTTGGCGGCTTCGTGCGCGGCGATCAGCTCGGTCATCGGCCGGAACCCGCCCTCGTGGTGTTCCTTGCTCGGCAGCGAGTCGCCGGCCTGCGGTTCGTTCATAAGAACAAGTTATCGGTTGCCCGGGGAATGCTCGCCGGGCGGGTGCCGCGTGCGTCGCCGCACGCGCGCACCGCCTAGGCTGATGCGCGGCCGGGTATCGCGTTTTCGCGGGTGGTACCGGCACGATTCGGGCGGGTGGGCAGTGCGACTCGGCCGCGATCGACCTCTGACCGCTCCGGCTGGCGAAAGGCTCTGTGTGCATGGGTATCACCGCGGTCGTCTTCGACATGGACGGCGTACTGATCGACTCCGAGCCGGTCTGGGAACTGGTGCGGCGCGGCTATGTCGCGGAGAAGGGCGGCCGGTGGCTGCCCGACACCCAGCAGCGGCTGATGGGGATGAGCACCGGTGAGTGGTCGGCCTATCTGAGCGGCGACCTCGGCGTCGGCGAGCCGCCGGAGATCGTGGCGCGGGAAGTGATCGAGCGGATGGCCGAGCGCTATGACGACGGCGTGCCGTTGCTGGCCGGGGCCGTCGAGGCCGTACAGCGGATCAGCGAGCACTGGCCGCTCGGGCTGGCCAGTTCGTCGCCGCGCGCCCTGATCGACACCGTGCTCGGCCGGACCGGCCTGATCGAGTATTTCACCGTCACCTTCTCCACCGAGGAGGTCGACCGCGGCAAGCCCGCTCCGGACGTCTACTCGACGGTCGCGACGTTCCTGCGTCAACGGCCGACCGACTGTGTGGCAGTGGAGGATTCCAGCAACGGCCTGCGCTCGGCCCATGCGGCGGGTATGCGAGTCATCGCCGCGCCGCGCCCGGAGTATCCGCCCGCTTCCGACGCGCTGGGACTGGCCTCCCGAGTCATCTCCTCGCTCGACGAACTCACCCCCGCGCTGATCACCGGCTGATCCGCGGACCGGGCACCCGCGCAGGTCAAGGACGGTAGGAGATCAGCAGGGTCCGGACGGCGGCGGTCAGGTCGTCCTCCAGCCAGCCGGGCAGTGACGGAGCGTGGGCGTGGCGGCGCAGCGCCGCATAGGGGAGATCGACGACCGCCCGGGAGATCGCGTCGAGCTCGCGGTCACCGTCGCGGCCGAACAGCGCGGCGGCGATGCGGCGCAGATGCTCGATCAACGGGGCGTTCATCGTGGCCAGCGTGGCGCGGAACTCGGCGTCCGGTCCGCCGTCGAGGAGATCGCTGGGACGCAGCTCGAGCAGGAGCTTGGCGTCCTCGGGTAGTTCGCGCCCGAACCGCAAGGCCGCCCGCGCCATCGCGACACCGGCCTCGACCGGGTCCGGTTCGTCCGCCACGGCGAGGGTGCCGTCCTGAAAGCGGCGCAGCGCGCGCAACCACGCCGCGGTGAGCACGCCGTTGCGGTTGCCGAACCGGTGATACAGGGTGCCGACCGGCGCGCCGCTGGCCTCGGCGATGGCCGACACGCTGGTCGCGCGCGGTCCCTCGGCCAGCGCCAGGGTGCGCGCTGCGTCGAGGATCACGTCGGTGTCGTGCTTGCGGGGTGGGGCCATGTACTAGTACGTTCCTTCTATATGGAGCGTTTGTCCTATATAGATGAGCATGCCAGATCGGTCGAGGCGAATCGTGATCGGGCGTGGAAGGCGGTGGTGAAAGTGGTGTGTAAAGACCCGCACGATCCCGCCGCGGCGCCGACCGGCTTCGTGCTGGATTCCGCCGAGGAACCGCGCCGGTTGGCGCTGCGCGGGCAACACTGGTTCTCGAAATACGCGCTGATCTTCGAACTGGACGAGGAAGGACCCAGCCGCACCCGCGTTCGCGCCCGCAGCTACGGGGACTTCCCCGGCCTGCACGGCCGGATCTACCGCGCGCTGGTCATCGGGACCGGATGCCACCGGGTGGTGGTGCGGCAGATGCTGCGCCGAATCGCGGCGGCGGCATGATCCCGGGAACGGTGTGGGGCGCCACCGAGGCCGAGCGCGAAGCGCCCCTGCCGTGCGACGACCGGCAGTCCGGCGGGGTTCAGGCCGACCGGGCGATCAGCATCGACGCGCCGCCCACCCTCGTCTACGCCTGGCTGTGCCAGTTGCGCGTCGGTCCGTACAGCTACGACCTGCTGGACAACTTCGGCAGACGCAGTCCGCGCCTGCGCGACCCGATGCTCACCGAACTGGAAGTGGGCCAACGGTTCATGTCCCAGTTCGAGCTGGTCTCCTTCGTCCTGGGCAGACACATCACCCTGGTCGCGGACAAGATATGCGTCACCTACGCGGTGCGTCCCGAAGGTGGGGGAACCCGGCTCGTGGTGCGGATACGCTTCGGCGGGCCGAAACTGCTCGCGGCGGCGCTGGCCCTCGGTGACGTGCTCATGATGCGCAAGCAACTGCTGACGCTGAAGGAACTCGCCGAAGCCGAACACCGCACCGGTTCGGCGGCCTCCCCCGAGCCACCGCAACGTTGACGCGCCACGTCGGCATCGAGTCATCGCGATGCCCGGCGACACACTGGCAGCCGGCGCCCGCGTCCAGCTGTGACTCGGTGCGCAGCCGCGCCGATGTCGATTCGAGCGCGAGGGATGATCCGACGACAGAACCTCGCGCTCAGCGGCGACGTTCCACCAGGTCGAACTTCCGCTGCTCGAAACCTTCCGGCACGGTGTCGCGCACCGAGATCAGAGCGTCCGCCCAAGCGCCGAGGAGGGTGTGGTCGCCGGAGGTGTGGCATTGCTCCGGCGCGGGTTCGGCGGTGAGCAAGGGAAGCGGGTGGATGCGGTGGCGGGCCTGGTTCTCCAGCACCGTGGCTTTGTCCATGAAGATCCGAAGGTCGTGATTGAGCAGGTAGCGGCCGACCGCGCCGTGTTCCGGTGGCACCAGCGCCGCAACGGAACTTGCTGTCCGGTAAGTGTTTTCGTTGTCCTGCCCGCGCCGTGGCGCTTCCCGTCCCGCCCAAACGACCCTGGTGGGCTGCCAGAGCAGTCGTTCGATCCCTTGAACGAGGTGGTTGCCGATCCTGGCGTGTTCCATCAGCCTGGCGCCGACGTCCACATAGCCGAGCAGGCGGTGGTCGCCGGTGCGGAGTACTGCTCGATACAGCTGCCACACGTAACCGTATTCCCTTCGGTGGTAGTCGATTTCGTTGCATGCTCACACGCGTTTGCGGTGTGGCGATTACAACGGCGTTACCACCGTGGTGCGGCTAGTCGGCCTCCGCGCACGCCGAAGCACGGTGGAGCAGAAGGGCTCGCTCGGAGGCGTTGCCGGTGAGTTCGGCCGCGCGAGCCGAATTCGGTGCGTGCCTGGGCGTACCGGCCCAGCCGGGCGAGCAGATCACCGCGCACGGCGTAGCGAAGGTGATAGTTGTCCAGGGCGCCCGTAGCGGTGAGTGCGTCCACCAGCTCCAACCCCGCTGCGGGGCCGTGTATCCGGCTCACCGCCACGGCGCGGTTGAGCTCGATGACAGGAGAGGGAAAGCGTTGTGCGAGAATGGCATACAATCCGGCGATGCGCCGCCAATCGGTCTCTTCCGGCGTCGCGGCCATCGCATGCACCGCGGCGATCGCGGCTTGCAGGGCGTACCGGCCCGGCGGCCGCCTGCGCTCGCGCGCCGAACTGTTCGCCCGTCCGAGGGCGGCCAGTCCGCGCCGGATCAGCAGACGATCCCAGCGGGAGCGGTCCTGCTCGTCGAGCAGGACGATGACCTCGGTGGGGCCGGTGCGCGCGGGCAGGCGGGAAGCCTGCAGCTCCAATAGCGCTGCCAGACCGTGCGTTTCCGGCTCGGCGGGCAACAACTCGGCGAGCATGCGGGCCAGACGCAACGCGTCCTGGCACAGCTCCACCCGCATCCAGTCCTCGCCCGCCGTCGCGGCATACCCTCGTTGAAGACGAGATAGACCACCGCCAGCACCGAGGCCAACCGTTCACCCAGCTCCGGCTCGCCCGGGACCTCGTAGGGAATCCGCTTGTCGGCGATGGTGCGTTTCGCGCGCACGATTCGTTGCGCCACCGTCGATTCCGGCACGAGGAACGCCCTGGCGATCTCTCCGGTGGTCAGCCCACCGAGCAGCCGCAGCGTCAGCGCCACCCGGGCCGGCTCGGGTAGCGCCGGATGGCAGGCGGTGAACATCATCCGCAGCAGGTCGTCCTCCACCGGGTGATGGTCCGCGCCGGATGGCGGCGGCTGCTCGGTCACGATATCGCGACCGAGCAGCTCCAGCTTGCGGGCGAGGGTCCGGTTGCGGCGCACCAGATCGATCGCCCGGTGCTTGGCGGTGAGCATGAGCCAGCCGCCCGGATTCGGCGGCACGCCCGCGCTCGGCCACTGCTCCAGTGCCGCGACCAAGGCATCCTGCGCCAGCTCTTCGGCAGCGCCCAGGTCGCCGACCATTCGAGTGAGCCCGGCGACCAATCGGGGCCACTCCATCCGGGTCACCGCCTCGACGGCGCGTCGCGCCGACTCCGCTGACCGCTGCCCGCTCATCCGCCGGACTCGATCAGGCGGGCTCGTCGATGCGCCGCAACTCGACCTCGATGTCCCATTGCGGGCCGTGCGCACCGAGGAAACGCGAGGTCCATTCCACCGCCTCCTCCTTCGACTTGACCTGCAGAAGGGAGTATCCGCCGACTACCTCCTTGGATTCGGTGAAGGGGCCGTCCAGCACGGTCTGCCTGCCACCGGACTGCCTGACCTTGGTGGCCTCGGTGATCGGGCGCAGGCCGTTGGTGTCCAGCAGCACACCCGCCTTGGTCATCTCCTCGATCACCTTTCCGACCTGCTCGAACAGTGCCTCGTCCGGCTGCGGCGCGGTGGCGGGGTCCACGTGGATGAGCATCATGTATCGCATCTGGGCATCCTCGGTCGATGTGTCGTCAGGATCGGTCGATCCTCACATCACTGCATCGAACGAGCACCGTCCGAATCGACATGCGAGGGCCACGCGGTGGTTCTGCGCGCCGCGCGTGCGGTCCAGCGGCCCTCGTCGTAGCGGACCTCGACCGGGTGCGCGAACGCGGCGCTGACGTTCTCGGTGGTGATCGTCTCCGGCGCCGGGCCTGCCGCGACGGTGTGGCCGTCGGCGATGAGCAGCGCGTGGGTAGTCGTGCTGGGAAGTTCCTCCAAATGGTGGGTGACCAGGATGGAGGCGACGTCGGGATGGGTGCGGTCCAGTGTGTCGAGGGTGTCCAGCAGTTGCTCGCGCGCGGCCACGTCCAAACCGGTGGACGGCTCGTCGAACAGCAGCAGCCGGGGTTGCGCGATCAGCGCGCGAGCGATGAGCGTGCGGCCGCGTTCACCTTGGCTCAGCGTGGGCCAGACCTCGTCCGCCTTTCCCGTCAAACCGACGGTGTCGATGATCGCGTCGGCTCGGTCGAGCTGGTCGGCCGTCGGCGCCCAGCGCATCGGGGTGTCGATCGTCGCGGTCAGGCCGGTCAGCACCACCTCGCGAATGGTCAGCGGAGAGCGCAGCGGATGGCGGGGGTCGACCTGGCCGATGTCGCGGCGCAGCCGCTGCAATTCGACGCGGCCGAGTTCCGCCCCGAGCACGCGGACCGACCCCGAGGTCGGGAAGGTCACCGCACCGCAGAAGCCGAGCAACGTGCTCTTTCCCGCGCCGTTGGGACCCAGCAGCGCCCAGCGTTCGCCGGCGCGCACCGTCAGCGAGATCCCATTGATGATCTTCTTGCCGTCGCGGCGGAAGGTCACGTCGGACAGTTCGAGCACCGGAGTGGTCACGCGAAAGCCTCTCTCAGGGTGGTCAGGTGCGCGCGGCTGTGCTCGGCCGCGGCGGCGGGGTCGCGGGCGGCGATCGCGTCGGCCAGCCGCTCGTGCGCGGCGTGGTCCGCGGACTCCGACGGCACCGGGTGGATCTTCAGCATGTCGATCATCGCCAGCCGCAGCCGGGGCAGAAAGCTGTCGAACAGCTGGGTGAGCACGTCGTTGTGAGCGGCGACGATGACGGCCCGGTGAAATGCCATATCGGCGTCGACGTGCTCGGGCGCCGACTCCCCGTGCGCCGCACGCGCGGCCAGTGCCCGGCGGATCGCCCGCAGGTCGGCGGGAGTCCGCCGCCGCGCGGCCAGTGCGGCGGCCTCGGCCTCGATGGCGATGCGCGCCTCGATCACCGAGGCGATGGTGGCGCGGCGCAGCACGGCGTCCCACTCCTCGGGCACGTCCAGTGCGGTCACGAAGACGCCCGCGCCTTGGCGGCTGTCCAGCACGCCCTTGCCCGCCAGCTCGCGGATCGCCTCGCGCAGCGTCGAGCGTCCGACCCCCAGCTGCGCGGCCAGTGTCGTCTCGCCCGGCAGGCGGTGACCAAGCGGCCATTCGCCCGCCCGGATCCGGGTGAGCAGCAACTCGGCCGCCTGGGCGGCCAGGGGATGGCGCCGTACCTGCGAGATCATCAGGACCAGGACCTCTCTACTTGTCTGAGGAGTCGTGTTACAGTCTGCCATCATGCGCACCATGCTCCTGCTTAGCCGCCACGGCGGGGCCTGAACGACCGGCCCCCCGCCGTGGGGCTTCGTCGTGGCCGGTCACTTCGTCGTGACGGCCGCAACGGCCAGGAAGCAGACCCATGACCACCGCATTCCCCAGCATCGACACACCCGTGGGCGACGTACCGGATCAGGCTCCGGCGTGGAATCGTCAGCGGCATTCCCAAATGCCCTCGCATCGCTACCGTGACATCTACCAGCGCGTGGAAGTGCCGCTCACGCAGAGGCATTGGCCCGACGCCAGGATCACCCGGGCGCCCCTGTGGGTGCCGGTCGACTTGCGCGACGGCAACCAAGCCCTCGCCGAGCCGATGGACCCGGCGCGCAAGCGGCGCTTCTTCGAACTCATGATCGCCATGGGTTACAAGGAGATCGAGGTGGGCTATCCCTCGGCCTCCCAAACCGACTTCGACTTCGTCCGGCTCATCGCCGAGGACGATCTCGCACCCGAGGACGTGACGATCGTCGTCTTCACCCCGGCGCGTCGCGATCTCATCGCGAGCACCGTGGCCTCCATCCGGGGCATACCCAACGACGTCGTGATCCACATGTACACCGCCACGGCTCCCGCTTGGCGCGACATCGTGCTCGGCAAGGACCGCGCGGCGCTGCGCGAGCTGATCCTCGACGGCGGCCGTGCCGTGCTGGCCGGCGCCGGGGACCTGCCGAACGTGCGATTCGAGTTCTCACCCGAGGTGTTCAATCTGACCGAGCCCGATTACGTGCTCGACATCTGCGACCGGATGACCACGTTGTGGGACGCCACCGTGCGGCGGCCGGTCATCTTGAACCTGCCTGCCACCGTCGAGGTCGCCACCCCGAACGTCTATGCCGATCAGATCGAATACATGCACCGCAATCTGGCCCGCCGCGACAGCGTGATCCTGTCGGTGCACCCGCACAACGATCGCGGCACCGGCATCGCGTGCGCCGAGCTGGCGGTGCTCGCGGGCGCGCAACGCGTCGAGGGCTGCGTCTTCGGCAACGGTGAACGCACCGGCAACGTCGACATCGCCACGCTGGCGCTGAACCTGCATGCCCAAGGTGTGGACCCGATGATCGACTTCTCCGACATCGACGAGATCCGCCGCACCGTCGAATACTGCACGCGCATGCCGATTCACGAACGTCACCCGTACGTCGGCGACCTGGTGCACACCGCGTTCTCCGGCACCCATCAAGACGCCATCAAGAAGGGAATGGCAGAGCATCGCGCCCGCGCCGCCGCGACGGGCATCGAGGAGCGGGAACTCGACTGGCACGTGCCGTATCTGCCGATCGACCCCACCGACCTCGGCCGCGGCTACGACGGGGTGATCCGGGTCAACTCCCAATCCGGCAAGGGCGGCATCGCCTATCTGCTGCACACCGAGTACGGCATGGACCTGCCGCGGCGCTTGCAGATCGATTTCGCCGGACACGTCCAGGGGCTCGCCGACGACACGGGGGTCGAGATCACCGCCGCCGAACTGCTCGAGCTGTTCGAGGCGATCTACTGCGAGGACCAGTCGTGGCTGGACTTGAAGGAGTGGCGCACCAGCGGCGATGGTGCGGAGGCGCTCACCGAGATGACGCTGACCGTCGACGGGGTCGCCCACCATATACGCCGCCGCGGCGGCGGTCCTGTCGCGGTGCTGACCGAAGCGCTGGCCGCAGCCGGATACCCCATCGAAGTGCTCGGCCTGACCCAGCAGTCGATCGAGCGAGGCAACGACAGCGCCGCGATCACCTATCTGGAATATCGCAGCGGCGAACACACCGGATGGTCCTGCGGCCGGAGCGATTCCGTACTGGCGGCATCATTGGCCGCCGTGGTGCGTGCCGCTGGGCGCTCGGCGCGACGATGATCGTCTGACGCGACCGGTCCAGCGGCGTTCAGCGGCCGGTGGACCCGATCGGGGTGCTCGGGCGGGCCGGCACCTCGATCGGGCCGGGTCCGGTTCGCGATCGAAACCGGATCCGATGAATACGGGTGGAAGCGGCCGGTGGCCCGTCAGTCGCCGGTGAGACCGTCGATCCGCTGCCGCAACAGGTCCGCGTGACCGTTGTGCCGGGCGTATTCCTCGATCATGTGCAGGTATACCCAGCGCAAGGTGTAGACGTCGTCGCTCCAGCGATGGCGGAAGGTGTGGTCCAGCGGCAAGGCCGCGACGGCCGCGTCCGCTTCAGCGATCTCGGCCCGGAAGGCAGCGAAGGCCGCCTCCGGGTCGGCGTCGGCGATGTCGACGAAGTCGCCGTCCGGATTGTCCTCGGAGCAATAGACGTATCCGAGTTCCCGGCCCGCCGCGGCACGCCGGAACCAGCCGCGCTCGACCTCGGTCAGGTGCCGGACGAGGCCGAGCAGCGACATGGTCGACGGCTCGACGGAGCGCGCGCGAAGCTGGTCGCCGTCGAGCCCGGCGCACTTCCACAGCAGTGTGTCGCGGTGCCGGTCGAGCCATGCCCGCAGCATGGTGCGCTCGTCGGCGACCAGTGGCGCTTCGGTGCGTTCGATGTCGGGCGCGATCCACCTCACGCGCTCGACCATAGCCTCGCCCGGATCCATCGAGCACACGAATTTCCGCCTCAGAACATGCCGTGCGGTATTCGATCGGGTTCGGGCACCGGTTGGACGACATCCCAATGCTCCACGATCTTCCCGTCGACGAACCGCCAGATGTCGACGACCGCTTCGGCGGGCTCATCCGGCGGGATCATGCGGTAGTGCGTGACCACGTACTCGTCGTCGGCGATCACCCGCGCCAGCTCGAGCCGGGACGCGGCCACGGGCGCCTGCGCGATGAACTCGATGAAGGCGTCCTTCCCGGAGGGGTTTCCGGGGCTGTGCTCGAGGAAGTCTTCGTGCAGCAGCGTTCGCAGCACGTCGATGTTGCCCGCCGCGAATTCCCTGAAGCATCGCAGGACCAGTTCCTTGTTGCGTAGTGCCACGTTGTTGTCGTTCGTCATGCCGCCGAGACTGGCAGCGGGCCGACAGAAGTGTCGATTACCTGCCATGTAATGGCGGTACGACCCCGCCGTCGCGATACTGGGCCAATGAACGGTGACCGACCGGTAGGCGAGCTGCTGCGCGAGTGGCGGCACCGGCGGAAGTTGAGTCAGCTCGATCTGGCCATTCAGGCGGACGTGTCCGCCCGGCACGTCAGTTTCGTCGAGACCGGCCGCACGATTCCCAGCCGATCCATGGTGCTGCACCTGGCCGAACAGCTCGACATCCCGCTGCGCGAACGCAACCGAGTGCTGCTCGCCGCCGGACACGCTCCCGAGTTCCAGCGCCGCGATTGGACCGATCCCGCGCTACGGCGCGCCCGTTCCGCCGTACAGCGAGTCCTGCATCTGCACGAACCCTTTCCAGCGCTGGCCGTGGACCAGCGCTGGAATCTCGTACAGGCCAACGACTGCGTCGGTGTCTTCTTCGGCGACGTCGATCCGGATCTGCTCGAACCTCCGGTCAACATGATGCGGCTCGGTCTGCACCCACGGGGATTCGCCTCCCGGCTGCGCAATCTCGAACAGGTCCGGGCCTTCCTGCTGCCCCGCCTGGCGCGCCAGGTCACGGCGACCGGAGATGCCGAACTCGCGGCTCTGCAGGAGGAACTGTGGGGCTACGGCGCCCCGGGGAGTGCCGACAGCGACCCCGCGGACATCATGTTGCCGATCCGGCTGCGCCACCGCGACGCCGAACTCTCGTTCTTCAGCACGATCACCACCTTCGGCGCGGCTTTCGACATCACGCTCGACGAGGTCGCGGTCGAAGCGTACTTCCCTGCCGACGACGAAACAGCCGCCTATCTGCGCGGGCTTGCCGACGCCGCCCGGTAGCGCACAGTCGGGTCATCCCGGCGCGGTGAATCGCGGCGCGGTCGAGCCGCGCAGATGTCCGGCGGGCAGCTTGCGGCCGCAGAGTACGAGCAGCAGATCCTGAGCCGAACCCGACAGCACCGTGCCGGAGCCGTAGCTGAAGTCCAGGTCGTCGGCGCGCAGTTCGACACCGCCGAGTTCAGCTCCGAACAGCTTGACGGTCTTCGGATCGATCGTGTCCAGGACCAAGCGCATCCGATCATCCGGCACCCGGCGGTCCAGGCCGAGCGCGACGGTGATGTCCAGGCCGTGGATCACGTCGTGACTCAACGCGTTGGACAGTCCGCCGCCCGGTGGCCGCCAGGGGTGATCGACGTTGTCCCACAGCGATTTCAGCAGATCCGACGCGCTGAGCGTGGCGGCGTCCACCCGGGCGGTGCGGTCGGCCATGCGATTGAAGTTGCCGAACGCCGCCAGCATCCCCAGCGCGAAGCGGGCACTCGACAGCCGATACGGCATGGTGATGTGCGCGACCACTTCGCGTACCCGCCAGCCCGCGCACAGCGTCGGCGCGTCCCAGCTCGCGGCATCCAGCCCGGCCAACAGTTCGGCGAGTTCCGTCCGTTCCGCCGTCACCGCCCTTCGCACCTGGGTATCGGTCATTCGTCCACCTCTCTTCGACGAGGGTGATCAAACCCCTCCGGCCGTCGAGACGCCACCCCAGCGATGGAAATCGGCGACCGGAACAGCGGTGCACGCGCGGCTTCGGGTCCCGGCACCGGCGGACCCGGCCTGGCAGGGCACGCGAAGGTCGTGGTCAGCCGTGCAGCGCCCGGCGTGCCCGCTCGTACTCGGCGCGGATCCGTCGCCCGGCAGCGGCATCGGTAGGCGCGGGAATCTCCGCGACCGTGCGCGCGGGCCAGGCCGGCGGCCGGGACGCACCGCTCAGTGCCCAGGCTGCCTGGCGAGCGGCGCCGAGCGCGACGTACTCGGCGGGTTCCGGCACCGTCACCGTGACGCCGAAGATCTGCGCGGCCACCTCCGCGACCAGCCGCGAGCGTGCCGCGCCGCCGATGAGCAGGACGCGCCGGGGCGTCACCCCGGAACCGGTGAGGTGGTCGAGCGCGTCGGCGAGATGGCACAGCAAGCCTTCGAAGGCGGCACGGGCCACGGTGCCGGGACGCATGGCGCCCGGCCGCAGACCGTGCAGACTGCCCGTCGCGTGCGGAAGGTTGGGTGTGCGTTCACCGGCGAGGTAGGGCAACAGGACCACGCCGTCGGCGCCCGGCGGTTCCGGCGCGGCCAGCGATTCCAGCGTGGGCAGATCCACGCCGAGCAGGTCGGCGGTCGAGGTCAGGACGCGCGCGGCGTTGAGCGTGCAGACCAGCGGCAGGAACGCGCCGGTGGCGTCGGCGAATCCGGCCACCGCGCCGCTCGGGTCGGCGCCGGGGCGACCGGAACGAGCGAAGACCGTCCCGCTGGTGCCCAGGGAGACCACCACGTCGCCTTCCGTGATGCCCAAACCGAGCGCGGCCCCGGCGTTGTCGCCCGTTCCCGCGGCGACGAGTACACCCGACGGCGTCCGGCCTGCGGGCTCGTCCGGGCGAAGGACGCGAGGCAGGAATGGCCTACGTCCGCGAAAGGCCATGGCCAGCAGGTCTTCGCGATAGCCGCCATCGGCGGGCGACCAGTAACCGGTGCCGGACGCGTCGCCCCGGTCGGTGGTCGGCTCGGGCATATGGCCGGCGCCACCGTCCCGGAGTCGCCAGGTCACGTAGTCGTGGGGCAGCAGGACGTGCGCGGTGCGGTCGGCGAGTTCGGGCTCGTGGTCGGCCAACCAGCGCAACTTGGCGACGGTGAAGGCCGCCACCGGCACGCTGCCCACCGCATCGGCCCACGCCCGCGCTCCGCCGAGGTCGGCGATCAATTCCTCGGCCGCGTCCGCGGAGCGCAGGTCGTTCCACAACAGCGCGTCCCGCACCGGACGACCTGCCGCGTCCAGAGCGACCAGGCCGTGCTGCTGTCCCGCGACGGCGATCGCGTCGACGTGCTCGAGCAATCCCGCGCCCGCCGTACACAGTGCGTCCCACCACGCGGCCGGTGCGACCTCCGTCCCCTCGGGGTGGGGCGCCTGACCTCGACCGAGGATTTCACCGCTGTCGGCGTCACAGACGACGACTTTGCACGACTGGGTAGAGCTGTCGATTCCCGCGACCGTCGTCATCCTGCCCACCCCCATCGAATTCCGTTCGCGCCGCCGACGCGGCATCCCCGGCGCGGGGCGATCGGCACGACCCCGGACGAATCCGGTCGAATCCCGAGGACGAATCCGCCGCGTGATCCGAGGCGGACGGCCTTGCCCGGACCCCCTGCTGCCCACCGCTGACCGAACCCGGGCGTAGCGCGGCCGCTGGAACGGTACGACGCGTCACGCGCCTGCCGCACCACCAACCTTTCGATCGTCTCGAGCACACGCATACCGACCACCTTGCACCCCGACCGCCCCGCACCGGCCCCTTTCACGTGTCCGACCGCCGTATCGGGCAGACTGGCGCGATGAGCATCGACCCCACCGACGTGCGCATCCGCACGGGAGACGGGACGCCGCTGCCGGAACTGACCGAGGACGCGCTCGGCGACCTGCTCGACGAATCCGCAGGTCCGGAACACGCCATTCTGGAGCTCGGCCGGGCCGACCTGCACGACATCCGTGCCAGGTTGCTGCCCGACGGCGTCTACGAACTGGAGCACCGGGCCGGGTCGGCGACGGAAACCTTCCAGATGTACACCTCCGACCCGGTGCTCGTGCGCGACGTGCTGTGGGCTTGGCTCTCCGGTGATCCGTGGTGGCACGACTCGGTCGCGTGGTTCCCCGTCGACCCGGCGTTCGCGGAACTGCGAGCCGTGCAGGACGAACTCGCCGGACTGCTGGACGGGCTGACCGTCCTGGACGGTGTCACCGCGGACCTGGACGCGGCGCTGGCACGCGCTGACGAACTGCTGGCACCGGACTTCGCGGCATCGGACGCGGACGACCCTGATCAGGCCTGATACCACCATGCGGTGGTCGCGACGTGGGCGTCCTCCAGCGGAAGATAGGTCTCCACGTCCCGCCATCCGAGGGCCTGCACGGTGACGCGCAATTCGCGCTCGAAACAGATCGGGTCGCGCACATGCCAGCGGTACATCCCGAATCGCTGATCCGGTCGATAGATTTCTTCCGGCGGCAGCACTTGGTGCAGCCCGAGATAGGGCGTGCAATATGTCCGGTAGGTCCCGTCGAGATCGAAATTCCAGGCGCCGCCGAAATAGTCCTCGGTGCCTGTCCCGCAAATAGTGGGATGATCGGTGTCTCCGTCGAGGAAGAACTTGACTTCACCTTCGCCCCACCATCCCGGCGCACCCGGGCGAATGGCTAGATAGGTGCCGACGTAGCGGCCCGGTCCCGGTGTCGTGTCGAGAATCGTGTGTACGGCCGGATTGCCCACTCCGGTGGTGTGCGTCCACCGAGTGTGCAGATACCCGGCGCCGTCCGGCACGTCCTCTTCGGTATAGGTCGCTTGGTAGTACACCGGAACCTCACGGCCGCAGCCGTTCTCGAGCGTGATGCGCGCTCGATGCCGGAACGGCATGGGCCAGTAGCTGTTGAGTCCTCCGGCGGGCGCCACGACCACCATCTCCGAACTCAGCAAGGCCAGCTCGCCCCAGCCGTTGCAGAAGAAGTCACCGAGTGGCAGCTCGATCGCGGGCCGCGCGGCGTCGTCCCAGGACATCCGCAACGTCAGCCCGCGCAAGACGGAACGTTCGGTGGTCAACCAGAAATGCCGGAACACGCCGGGCCCGGAAACATCGGCCAACGTGGCGTTTTCCCCATCGGCGAGCGCGATGGACGGGGAAACCTTCCACCCCGCCCCCAGCAGCCTGGCCGCGCGCGCTCCGGTGCCGTCGGTCGCTCGGGCGCCCGCGCCGGGCGCTCCGGTCGGATTCTCGGCGCTGACCGACCGCGTGCGCGTGCCGTCCAGCCGCCACAGGTCACCGCCCGGCGCGGTCACAGTCCCGGCCAGCCGTATCGGGGTGCGGTCGGCGCGAGTCCGGCTCTGCGGGAGGCGCCGGACCCGCCGGTCGTGGCGAGCTGCCGGGCTTCGGCCTGCTCCCGCCGGACCTGGTCCATGTCGAGCCAGAGGATCTGCTGCACGAGGTCCTCCAGCGCGTCCGCCATCAACGCCCCCGCCTCGCAGTAGACCAGCACACCCTCCCGGAACGCCATCAGCGTCGGATACTGGGTGACCTGGGCACGCGCGCTCAACGCGACCTCTGCTTCGGTGTCGACCTTGCCGTGCACGATCTCCGGATGCCGATCCGCCGACGCCTCGTACACGGGAGCGAATCGCTGGCACGGCCCACACCAGCCCGCCCACCAATCCACGAGCACGATGGCGTGGGACGCGACGACGGACTCGAAATCGTGCTGGGTCAAGGTGATCGTGGGCATGGAATCCTCGTATCGTTCTGCGAAGCAACTCTGCATCGTCGCATGGATATCCGCGATCATGAAGGCGCACCGGCACGATGCTGTTCGGCCGCCAGGAAATGCGCGATATTCGTCGTGTGGTCGTACAGATCGCGGTAATGACGGTAATACTCTTCGTATTTCGCGGTGCGCGCGGGATGAGGCCGCACCGTGTCTACGACGGGATTCCACGCGGAGGTATCGACGCCGGCGGCTTCGGCCGCGAGCAGCGCGTCGCCGAGACTCGCGCCGACGGTGTCGGCGGGCAACTGCTGTGGCAGGCCGGTGACATCGGAGACGATCCGGGTCCACAGGCCGCCTTTGGTGCCACCGCCCACCGCGACCAGACGCCCGGCCCGCCCACCGGCTTCGGTCATGGCCTCGAGATTGTGCCGCACCCCGTAGGCGATGCCTTCCAGGACCGCGCGGTAGAGCTCGGCTTTTCCGTGCCCGAGGGTCAGTCCCGCGACGATGCCGCGGGCGTCCGGGTCGAACAGGGGAGTGCGCTCCCCGGCGAAATAGGGCAGCGCGAGCAGCCCTCTGCTGCCGGGCGGCACGTCCGCGGCCGCGGCGACCAGGTCGGCGAACTCGCCGCCGACGAGCTTGCGCAGCCAGTCGGTGACCGCGCCGGAGGTGGCCATGCCCGCGGCGAGCGTGTACGTGTCCGGCCAGGTGCCGCAGGTGCCCCACAGGCCGGGATGCGGGCGGGGGTCGGTGAGCACCTGCACCAGGAACATCGTGGTGCCGTACATGATCATCGCGTCGCCCGGCGCGCGGACGCCGACGCTGGCCGCCTCGGCCCACGCATCGATGGTGCCGGTGGTGACCGGCAGGCCCGCCGGAAGACCCGTGGCGGCCGCCGCGTCCGCGGTCACCCGGCCCACGATCTGCGTGGGCCAGGCCAGTTCGGGCAGCGACCATCCCGGCACGATCCGCTCGGCCCAATCCGTCGCCCACGCGCGGGCACGCAAGTCGTACAGGGGTACGCACTGACTGGCCGATTGGTGGTCGAGAACGTACCGGCCGGTGAGCCGGTACACCAGGAAAGAACTCGCCATCAGCAGCATTTCGGTGCGTGCGGCGACCTCCGGTTCGTGCCGGACCAGCCACCGGGCCTTCGGACCGACGGCCTGGCTGGTCAGCGTCGATCCGGCGCGGTCGAGCACGGCCCGCGCGCCGAATTCGTCGTTCAATTCCGTGATCTCGGCGCTCGCCCTGGTGTCGACGCCGTAGAGGATGGCCGGACGCAGCGGCGTGCCCTGCGCATCGGCGGGCAGGAGGCACGGGCCGATGCCGGATACCGCCAGACCGTCGAGCGGGGCGCCGCCCGCCGCGTCGACGAGGTCGCGGGCGAGCGCCACGAAATCGCCCCACCACACCGCTTCCGCGTCGTGCTCGACCCAGCCCGGGTGCGGCATGGAAACGTCGTGCGCTCGTTCGGCTCTGGCGACGATCGTGCCGCGGGCATCGGTGAGGACGCCTTTGGAGCTCGAGGTTCCGATGTCGATGCCGAGGAACATCGTCACCGCGTGAACTCGTCCAGCGTGACGTCGAGCAGTTCGCACGTCGCGCGGATCGAGGCCCGGTGATCACCGGGCACCGCGTGGATGTGGTTGGCGCCGAAGCGGTTCAAGAAGTCCTCGGCGCGCGCGTCCAGCCGGGCGAACGCGTGCGGCCACTCCCAGGTCGATTGCTTCATCAGCGCCTCGTTGGTCCGCTGGTCGTAGTTCTCGAACTCGCCGAGCATCAGTTGCATGCGGTAGCGGCCGTCGAGGCGGGTCAGCCGCGCGAGCGTCATCCGGCCCGGCGCGGCCAAGTGGTGCACCGAGGCGCCGCCCGCGGGGAAGAAGAACACCTCCGGGTACAGGTGCACCTTCGCCAGATTCTCCGCGGGGTCGGCGCTGCGCGCGGCGAACCAGGTGGCGTGCTGGCCGGAATTGCAGAGATCCCAGATGTCGCGGTCTGCGTGATAGTGGCGGACGTCGGCGAACAGCACCGGGGTGCCGGCGATCCGCTTGAGCAGCTGCATGGTCAGCGCGCCGTCCATGTCCGCCTCGGTGGCGCAGACGTGCGGCTCTTTGGGGCCGTTCCAGTCGTAGGGATCGTTGAGGAACGCCTCGGTGACGTCCATGGTGGCGAAGTACTGGGTGAGTTCGGGCTGTCCCTTGATCCCCGAGAAATCCAAGCGCCATTCAGCGATCAGCTCGCGCATCGCCAGATAGGAGCGGATCTGGCGTTCCAGCAGCTCGGGGGTGAGTTTGGCGCCGTCGTAGTGCACGCCCGCGGTGTGCCGCTCCAGCCACTCGCGCGCGGCCCTGGCCTCGCCCGCGTCGGCGAGTTCGGCGCGCCGCACGATCTCCCACTGGTCGATCTCCTCGACGTCGATGCCGAATTGCCGCTGCCACTGATCGGTGTTGGCGACCGCGGTGTTCATCCCCATCGGTCGCCCGCCGAAGCGCCCGAATGTCGTACCCCGCAGTCCGGAGACGGCCGCGGCGGCACGCGCGCGCACACCGATGGCTTCGATGAGTTCGGGATCGGACGGATCGCCCCACAGCCTGCTGTGCTTGCGTCCGATCTGGTCCAGTGCGCCGCCTGCGGCGAGCATGCCCACCATGCCGGGTTGCACCGGGTCGACGTTCGACAGCAACAGCAGCGGCCCGGGGATTGCGCCCGCCGCGAGCATGGTGAAGTGCGGGAACGCCCAGACCGCATAGTGCAGAACGGTCAGGTCCACGCCCGCGCCCGCGACCGTGCGCGCCACCGAACTCGCCAGCGCGTTGTCGCTGACCGGGGCAGCGCCGCGAACGACGTCGTGTCCCGCCGCGGCGAGCGCGCCCACCAGCCGATCCTCGGCGGAGGCGATGAAGTCGGCGATGCCCGCATGCACGTAGTCGCGGCCATCGGAAATACTGATAACGCCGATACGGGCCATGCCGGTCCCTCCCGTAGGTGGGTGATCGGAGAGTTCGACTCGATCAACAGATACCAGTCACGACCGAGCCCGTTGGCGTTTCGCCGAAATCGAGCCCGGCTCGGCGCTTCGGACCGCTTCGCTTATCTCGGAACCGTTTTGGCTACGCGTGAGTGCGGGAAGGTGAGCGGCGCCAGATGCACGCCGCCCTGGCCCCAGCCCGCGCTGGTGATCCACCAGCGGCCGTCGTCGTGGACCGCTTCGGCCGCGTGCGCCGGAATGTGACCGACCTTGTCCCCGATGCGGAACCGGAATGGACTGTCACTGCGGAACACGTCGGTGCCGACGTAATGCGGACGCGGACCGATGAACAGATACCACCATCCGTCGTGCCGCAGGACGTAAGGAGATTCGGTATTGCCCGCTTCCGTGCCTTTGGTCGGGTCCGTATAAGCGACATGCCGCTCGCCCCAGTGCACGAGGTCGGTGCTGGTTCGGTAGGCGACGACGTGATGACCACCGGCCGGGGCGCTGGTCGCGCAGTAGTACATCACCCATTGGTCGCCGACACGTGCCACCATCGGGTCACGAGCGTCGTATCCGTCGCGGAACAGCGGACCCGCCGGCGACCTGGTCCAGCGGAACAGGTCCGGCGAGGTCGCCGAGTTCATCGCGGCGCGGGTGCGGTCCGCGCCGCCCGCCGCGTAGAACATGTGGTACTGCCCGTGGACGCCGATCACATAGGGCGCCCAGAGATGCGTTTCGCCGTAGTCCCGATTCACCCGCAGCGCGGCGTCGTGCTTGGTCCACGGCCCGAGCAGCCGGTCGGCGCTGGCATGGGCGAACTCGACCTCGTCGAACGGATCCGCGGGCTCCGGGTGGGTGATTCCGAACAGATGCCACCGCCCGGCGTCATCGCGAACCATCGTGTGGTCGTTGATGTACCAGGCTTCCGGCTCGCCGACGCTCGGATCGTAGATCCGCGCGAATGCCCCCGCTCGAACCACCTGCCGCGTCGTCATAGGTTCATGATGCCGCCGCGGCGGTCGTCGCGTGCCGTCCTGAGCTCTCGGGTCCGCGTCCTCGGCATGCGGAAATGCTCAGGCGGCGACGCTGCGCCGCAGGTACTCCGCGGTGAGGGACCGATCGTCCCGCAGCAAGGCCGCCGGCGTCCCGGCGAAAACTATGTCGCCGCCGTGCTTTCCGCCGTCGGGTCCGAGATCGATCACCCAGTCGGCGCGCGCGACCACGTCCAGGTCGTGTTCGATGACGATCACCGTGTTGCCCGCGTCGACCAGCCGGTCCAGCAGCGCCACCAGGGTGTCGACGTCGGCCATGTGCAGCCCGGTGGTGGGCTCGTCCAGCACGTAGACGCCGGCTCCGTCGCGACGCTGGAGATGGTCGGCCAGCTTGACGCGCTGGCGCTCCCCGCCGGACAGCGACGTGAGCGAGCGGCCGAGGGCGAGGTAGCCGAGCCCGACGTCGAGCAGTGCCCGCAACGGCGTGCGAATCCTCCGGTCGCCCTCCTCGGCCCAGAAGTCCAGCGCCTGTTCGGCGGGCATCTCCAGCACGTCGGCGATGGACGCGCCGCGAATCTCGTAGGCCAGCGCCTCCGGCCGGAATCTGCGTCCGTGGCAGGACCGGCAAACCGTGGTGACCGGATCCATGTAGGCCAGGTCGGTGAAGATCACCCCGGCGCCATCGCATTCGCCGCAGGCGCCATCC
This sequence comes from Nocardia sputi, assembly GCF_023501985.1. Lineage (NCBI taxonomy): Bacteria > Bacillati > Actinomycetota > Actinomycetes > Mycobacteriales > Nocardiaceae > Nocardia > Nocardia sputi. The sequence goes on from NZ_JAMFLC010000040.1 coordinate 38,747, forward strand.
GAGTTGAAACTGAACAGGCCTGGCCGGACCCCGTGCTGCTTGGCGAAAAGCTGACGCAGCGGATCCATGATGCCGAGATATGTGGCGGGGCTCGAGCGGCGGGAGGCGGCGATTGCGGACTGGTCGACCACGATGACCTGCGGATGTGCCGCGACGAACGCGCCGGACACCAGTGTGCTCTTCCCGGAGCCCGCCACTCCGGTCACCGCCGTGAGCACGCCCGTCGGAAAGCGCGCGGTGAGATTCTTCAGGTTGTAGGTGTCGGCGCCGGTGACGGTGAGCCATCCGTCCGGCTCGCGGACGTCTTCCTTGACCCGCCGCGCCCGGCGCAGTCGTTCCCCGGTCGGCGTCCGTGCGGCCCGCAGTTGATCGACCGTCCCCTGGAAGACGACCTGTCCGCCGCGTCCTCCAGCGCCCGGCCCCATGTCGACTACATGGTCGGCGACGGCGATGACGTCGGGGGAGTGCTCGACGACCAGGACGGTGTTGCCCTTGTCGCGCAGCTGGATCAGCAGGTTGTTCAGCCGGCCCACGTCTCGGGGATGCATGCCGACACTCGGCTCGTCGAAGATGTAGGTCATGCCGGTGAGGCTGGAGCCCAGATGCCGGACGACTTTCAGGCGCTGCGCCTCCCCGCCGGACAGGGTCGCGGTTTCCCGATCGAGCGACAGATAGCCGAGCCCGACCTCCTCGATCCGGCGCAACCGGGCGACGGCGGCCCGCGCGATCGGTGCGGCGACCGGATCGTCCAGGCCTTCGAGCACCTCGATGAGTTCGGTGATCTCCAGCCTGCCGTAGTCGGCGATGCCGAGCCCATCGATGCGGCTCGCCAGCGCGGCGGCGTTGAGCCGGGCGCCACCGCACTCCGGGCAGACCTCCTCGGTGACCACCGCTCGGGCGGCCGCGCGATTCTTGTCCGAAAGCGCGGTGAGATCACGCTTGACATAGAGACGGTCGAACCGCTCCAGCAGGCCTTCGTAGGCGTTGTTACCCGCCGAGCCGTTCCGATTCTTGCGCGGCACCCGGAAGCCTTTGCCGTGGAGGAACAATTCCCATTCTTCCGGGGTGAACTCCCGCAGTGGCTTGTCCGCGTCGAAGAGTCCCGACTCGGCATAGAGCTGCCACTGAAACGTTCCTACCGCGAAGGGCCCGAAGGTGATGGCGCCCTCGTTGAGCGACTTGCCCGTATCGATGAGCTTGTCCAGATCCGGGCGCACCACCTGGCCCAGCCCGCCACACGCAGGACACATACCCAGCGGGTCGTTGAACGAATAGCGGGTGGCCTCGCCGGCGCTCGGCACGCTGTGCCGGGAGAACAGCACACGGATGATCGACTGGATGTCGGTCATGGTCCCCACCGTGGAACGGGAATTGCCGCCGATCGGCTTCTGGTCGACAACCACGGCGGGGGCCAGGTTGTCGATAGCGTCCGCCTCCGGCCGCTCGTATTTCGGCAGCCGGTTGCGGATGAACCAGGTGAACGTCTCGTTGAGCTGTCGCTGCGATTCGACCGCGACGGTGCCGAAGACGATCGACGACTTACCCGAACCGGAGACGCCGGTGAAGACCACGATCTTGCCCTTGGGGATCGTCAGCGAGACGTCGCGCAGGTTGTTCTCGCGGGCCCCGACGATCTCGATGGTGTCTCGATGAGCATGCACGAAGGCCACGCTAGGAGCCGATGAGGTCGGTTTCTGTCCTTATTCGCGGCCATACTGGAGCGCGTGACCCAGACCGCCGCGCGACTGCTCCAGCTGCTGTCGCTGCTGCAGACCCGCCGGGAATGGAGCGGCCCGGAATTGGCGGCGCGTCTCGGGGTCACGGTGCGGACGGTGCGCCGGGACGTGGAGCGCCTGCGTGAGCTGGAATATCCGGTGGTCGCGAGCCTCGGCGCGATCGGTGGATACCGGCTGGAGGCGGGCGCGGCGCTGCCGCCTCTGCTGCTCGACGACGAGGAGGCGGTCGCGATCACCCTCGGACTGCGCGGCGCGGCACAAGGCGCGGTCGTCGGTATCGAGGAATCGGCCGCCCGCGCCCTGGTGAAACTGCAGCAAGTGCTGCCGTCGCGGTTGCGCCGCCGGGTCGACGCCATAGACACAACCACCGTGTCGCTCGGCGGACCCGCCGCCGGTCCGAGGATCGATCCGGAAGTTCTCGTCGCCTTGGCCGCCGCCGCACGCGACAACGAAAGAATCCGCTTCCGCTACCGGGACAAGGCCGACGCGGAGACCAGCCGCCTCGCCGAACCCCACAGCCTCGTTTCCGCGGGTCGTCGCTGGTATCTGGTGGCCTGGGATGTCGGTCGCGGTGACTGGCGCACTTTCCGCGTGGACCGCGTGACCGCGCCGCAGCCCACCGGAATACGCTGCGCACCCCGAGCGCTGCCCGCCGAGGACGCGGCGAGTTTCGTGACCAGCCAGTTGGCCCGGACCAGGCCGGTCCGAGAGGTGATCCTGCGGGTCCACGCCCGCGCCGACACTCTCGTCGAAGCGTTCCGGGTTCGCGCGGAGGAGATCGAACCGGTGGACGCGCGGACCTGTCTTCTGCGCACCTCGGCGGATTCCTTGGAGTGGACCGCCCTCCGCATCGCCCACCTGGACCTGGAGTTCGAGGTCGTCGAACCCACCGAAATGAAAGCTCTGCTCGGTGATCTCGGCGCGAAATTACTCCGTGCGGCCAGGAATACGGGCTGACCACCCCAGCCGATATTCGCCAGACCCCCGTCGGAAGCGGCGCTACGGTGCGGCGCATGACGTCATCGCTGGATCGCCCGACACGCCCGCCTGGTGGGCAACGGGAGAACTCGATTCATGGAGTGGTCGCGCAGCCCGGTGAGCTTCCGAAGTCGATCTCGGGTGGCTTGAATCACATTTGTGTCATTCGGTGTCGAACCGGGGTGAGTGCACGCCTCTGACCTGCGAAATCGTGCGTTGCGCAGGCGATTTGACGAAGCGTTCGACGCCGCGTAACTTATTCCAGGTCAGAGCGACACGGACACCGACCCGGAGCCGAGAAGCGAAGCGGAGACGCTGAGTGGATGGACCGGGAAACGAGGTAGGACGAGGAGCGCCTGGCGATCACACTGGCTCGATCGGGAGCCCGATTTTGATCGGGTCAACGAATGAGCTAAGCTGGAAAAGTTGCCTCACTGAAGTTCCGGTGAATACCGGGGTGAATGTGTGTGCGTGTGTTCTTTGAGAACTCAATAGTGTGTCGATGAATGTCAGTGCCAAATATTTTTTGGTTCCGGCTCTTGCACTCCCCGTGTGGAGGGTCGGGCATTTTTTGTCAGCTTTTTGCTG
>NZ_JAMFLC010000041.1:0-39620 GCF_023501985.1 Nocardia sputi
CCGCCGCGCCGCGGCGCACGTGGTGATCACTTTGCAGGGACACCTGTCGAACATGGCGATGTCGAGGATGGTTCTGCAGGAGGTCCTGCACGTACGCGCCGAAGCCGTCGTCCACGAAGTCGCGCACCGAACCTCACAAGAGGTTCACTTCCTCTCACCTCGATCCGGGCTACCGATCCGATACTTGCTCACCTGAGGCGACGCCCGCGTAGAACGATCGACCACCCGCGTGCGTCGGCGGGACTGCTCGGGGGGCCAGCCCTGCGCGATCCTCTCCCGGATAGCGTTGAACGCAGGTGGTGAAACACAAGGAGTTTCGATGGGTGCACGCATCGGGGAGTACACGCTACAGCGGCAGAAGGGCGGTATCTGCTACTTCGGGCATGCGCGGGTCCAGCTGGTCGCCGGTGACCAGGACGTCATCTGGTCGGTTCCGCCAGACGATCACACGTCACTCCAGCCTCGACACGATGCCGAGCTGATTGAAGCGGTGCTGGCCGGAGCGCAGGCAGGTCTCGAGTTCGTGCGCTCCCTCGCGCCGGCATCTTGCCAGGGGCGGGTAGAGATCGTGCACGCCCGGCTGCAGCTCACGGACATCGAGAAGAGTGCTGTCCACGCTGCGGCCGCGCTCGCGGTGGGGCAGGCGTTCGATGTGGCGGACCGGCTGGAACTCGCCTTCGAGGACGGATGGATCGTGCAGGTGCGACCTGCGGGCCCGAGCCGGTACCCATAGCGGGGTTCGTGCCGAGCCACCCTACTCGCCGAGCGAGGAGGCCAACCGAACTAAACGTTACGCGTGCTCACGTGGGTGCGGGTTCGCAGTTCACCCCATCGCTGCCCGAGTCGTGTGAACACGGCTCCATTTTGTGCGGTGTCGCGGTACATCGGCGGCCAGACCGACCGAGCCCGGGTTCTCCGGTGTTCATCGGGCAGGGAGCACACCTCGGGCCCGCGAACTACGAGGTGGTGACGTCCTCCACGGCGTCGATCAGCTTCCAGCGCAACGCGGTGGCCGTATCGATGCGATCGCCGGTCAGCATCATCCACGCCGCGCGCCAGCGCCCGACGCGGCGCGGGATGCTGACGGTACCTCCGGCCCCCGGCACCAACCCCATCTCGATCTCGGGCAGCCGGAAGAACGTCGCAGGGGTGGCGACCAACCTCCCGGCGAAGGCCGCCATCTCGATGCCCGCCCCGATACACCCTCCCTGGACATGCGCCGAGACCCGGTCGCGCAGCCGGTCGATGATGCGCCACGGCGCGCGTTCCAGGCGCACCAGATACGCGGCCACCACGTCGACGGCGGTTCCGAACTTGTCGAGATCGCCACCGCTGCAGAACACCGGCCCGTTACCGCGCAGCAGCACCCGGTCGATGCCGGGATCGAGTTCGGCGAGCCGGACGGCCTCCAGAAGCTCTTCACGCAGGCGGAAACTCAGCGCATTGCGGCGCTCCGGATGGTCGAGCACCACCGACAGCAGTTCGCCGTCGCGGTCGACGCGCACCAGCGGCCGGTCGGGAGGGACCACCGGCTTCGGCCCGCCCCGCGCGGCGAGCCACCGCCGGAACTCGCTGCCGGCGAGCAGCATCGAGTAGACCGCGGCCTCGGCGCCCAGTCCGGCCGCCGTATCCGGCACCGTCGTCTGCCGCAACAGACGGCCCAGCGCCACGCTGGCACGCGGGTTCCGCCACACCGCCGATCGGCGCCACGATCGACGAGGACCCGTGGCCCGCGGTCGCCGACTGGGTGCGCGGCCACCGGGGCGCCGAACTCGCCGACGCGCGGAACTACTCGGCGTCGCGGCAGCGCCGGTCCGACCCGGCGAACACGCGTACTGCCCCGCACCGTCGACGCCGAGGCCGGTCGAAGGACTCCTGGTCGTCGACTTCAGCGCCGCCCGTTCACAGCTTCTTCACCCGGGTGTGGCCGCCCGACGGCACGATGGAGCGATGCGGCGGATGTGTGCGGTGAGCGCGACGGCAGCGGTGCTGGCAGCTGGTGTCTTGACGGCGGGCGCGGGTCCGGGCGTGGCCGGTGGTCCGGCCGGGTTCGATCTGCAAGCCCATCGGGGCGGGTTGGGGTTGGTGGCGGAGAATACGCTGCCCGCGTTCGCGAACGCGTTGGAACTCGGGGTGAGCACGCTGGAGTTGGACGTGCAGATCACCGCGGACGGATACACGGTGGTCACCCACGATCGCGATCCCAGTCCGGCGAAGTGCGTGGACACGGCGCCTGCCGTTCCGGGCGACCCGGAGTTCCCCTATGTTCCGGGGACCACCTACATCAGGGATCTGACCTTGGCGCAGGTGCGGACGATCGATTGCGGTTCGGTGCCGTCCGCCGATCACCCCGAGCAGCGCAGGGCGCCGGGGGCGCGAATGCCGTTGCTGGCGGAGGTGTTCGACCTGGTGCGCGCGTATCGCGCCGATGAGGTGATGCTGAACATCGAAACCAAGGTCGAAGCGGGCGCCCCCGAGCAGACCGCGCCGCGCGAGCAGTTCGCCGACGTCGTGGTGGCGGAGATCCGCCGAGCGGAAATCGAGCGACAGGTCACCATCCAGAGCTTCGACTTCGGCACGCTCATGCTCCTGCGACAGGTGGCGCCCGATCTACCGATCATCGCGTTGACCGACGGTCAGCCGAAGTTGCAGGCCGGAGAGCCCGGCGGCTCGCCGTGGCTGGGCGGGATGGATATCGATGACTTCCCCGGATCGCTGCAAGAGAAATACGTCGCGGCGGCGGCATCCCTCGGCGCCGCCGCGGTGTCGCCGGTGCACGGCACTCCCCAGAACGGCACTGTCACCAGCCCCGCCTATCAGCCGTTCACCACGATCGAACTCGTCCGCGCCGCCCACCGCCACGGCATGCGCGTGGCGCCTTGGACGGTCGACGACCGTGCCACCATGGCCGCCCTGCTGGACATCGGCGTTGACGGCCTCATCACCAACCGGCCCGACGTCCTGCGCACCCTTCTGTCCGACCGCGGGTACCGGCTGCCGCCGGATTATCACCGTCCCTGAGGCAGCGATACCGCCGCCGCGCGTGCACGATGTTCCGGAACCGCGCGCAGCGATGCCGTCGTCCGTCGCGCGCCGAATACCCAGCGGACGAGGCGGCCGGAGCCGGCGTCGAGGCTCTCGCCGGGCCGCCCGGGAGCCCCTGTCAGACCAGCGTTTTCAGCAATTCGTCTGCCACACCCGCCGAGGACGCCGGGTTCTGGCCGGTGATCAGATTGCGGTCCACCACCACGTTCGGATTCCACGGATCGCCCTCGCGGAAGTCGGCCCCGATGGCGACGAGCCGATCCTGCAACAACCATTCGGCCTTCTCCGCGAGACCCGCCTGCCTCTCTTCGGCATTGGTGAAGCCCGTCAGCGCATAACCCGCGAACGCGTTCGACCCGTCCGCACCGGTGGCGGCGAGCAGAGCCGCGGGCGCATGGCACACCACAGCCAGCGGCTTGCCCGAGCCCAGGGCGGAGGTGAGCAGCCGACCGGAGTCGGCGTCGACCGCCAGATCTTCCATCGGCCCGTGACCGCCCGGGTAGAACACCGCCGCGTAATCGGCGAGGTTCACCTGCGCCAAGTCGAGGGGGTTGTTCAGCTCGGTGCTGGTGCGGATCACCTCCGCTCGATGGTCGGCGGTCTCCTGGCCGCCGTTGGCATCGGGAGCGAGGCTGCCGTTGTCCACACTCGGTACGACTCCGCCCGGGGTGGCCACCACGATCTCGTGGCCCGCGCCCTTCAGTTTCTCGAACGGCACCACGAATTCTTCGGCCCAGAAGCCGGTCGGGTGCTTGCTTCCGTCGGCCAGAGTCCAGTGGTCGGCTCCGGTCATCACAAAAAGGATCTTCGACATCGCCTGTTGTCTCCATCGTCCGGAACCCGCTGAGCCGGGTTCGGTCATCGAGTCCTGTCGCGCCGGTCGGAGTGCTGCCGGAATCAACCCGCACGCCGGGATTCCTCAGCGACGACACTATCGACGCTAGCCTTGCGGATCCATCGGATACCAATAAGATCGCCGATTTCAGACATCGAATCACCGATGGGTTACCAGGCGTGAACGCTGCATCGACGTCACGCGCAGCGTCCCGTTCGAAGCCGTCGAACGCCAGTTCGGCACCATTCCCGTTTCACCTTTGCCACGTGTCCGATGACACGGAGCCCCCGACTCGTTGCCCGTCCGGAAAGTTACGAGCCACACACCGCGTTCCTCCCCACCTGACCTGGGCTTGCATTCGGGCCATACTGGACCGGTGACAGAGATGGGTCAGTGCGAGCAGGAGACTGCGCGCAAGATGCTCGGCGGTTGCCCCGATATCGGCAGCTTTCGCTTCTGGTTCGCCGACCAGCGGTGGGAATGGTCCGACGACGCCGCCGCGATCTACGGGTACGCGCCGGGAGAGGTCGAGCCTTCCACCGAACTTCTGCAAAGCCACCAGCACCCCGACGACCGCAAGCGGGTCGCCGCGGCGCTGGCCGATGCCACCGCGACCGGTACGCCGTTCTGCAGCCGGCACCGGATCATCGATACCGAGGGGCAGACCCATGATGTGATCGTCATCGGTGACCAGCTGTTCGACGAGCAGGGCGCCGTGGCCGGCTCCACCGGTTACTTCCTCGATGTCACCGATACGCTCGAGGGCAATCTCCAGGAAGCCCTGGACGACCTGTTGCCCGATGTGATCGAATCCCGCGCCGTGATCGAACAGGCCAAAGGGATCGTGATGTTCGTCTACGGCGTCAAGGCCGATCACGCGTTCCGGGTGCTGCGCTGGCGCTCACAGGACACCAACATCAAGATCCGCACGCTGGCCGAGCAGCTCGTCACCGACGTCGTCGCGATGGGCGGTGCGCTGGTTCAGCAGCGCACCCGCTTCGACCATCTCCTGCTGACCATCCACGACCGCGTCGCGCCCGCTGAACCCGTCGTGGACTAGCGAAATCGCGCGACCGATCCGCTCGCCGTAGCCGCCGAGCGGATCATTCCTTCGGTTCGCATCAGGAACTCACCGAGATAGCTGTCGTGCGGGACTCCAGGGCGCAACCGAGTGGTCGGGTTGTCACCCAGGTACAGATCGGTGATCGTCGGCTCGTTCGACAGTGCGTCGACGAGTTCGCGCCGTTCGGTCATCGCGGTGAGAACCAGCGAATCGCGCAGCGGGGCGACGCCGTCGGTGGGTGACCACGGCCCGGCCCACACGCCGGCCGACCAACTGCTGACTCGCGCCAACGGCGCGATGGTCACCGCCACCATGCACGACGATCCCCGAACTGCGCGCAGGGCACGCGACGCAGCCGACATCCTCCTGGCGGCAGCCCGAACGCCACGGCGGATAGGCGGCATCATCGATCGGACGAACCGACACCGGTGACCCCCTCCAGCTGCCGCGCCGCGTTCGGGAGACACCACCGTGGTGATCGCAGACGGCCATATGTCAAGCCGACGAGCGTGCCCATGGCTGGTTCCATATGCGGCGCTGACGAGGGGCATGGACGCCGTGTTTCAGAGCGCCGTCGTCGAGGCGAGCCGCGGGAGCCGCTGGCTGTGCACCGAACGTGGACCGCCGCCGTGGCAGCGCTACTTCGTCACCCCGCACACAGCAGTCGGCGTCGGCACCGCCGAACCACATGGCGCGACCCGCTGGAGGCTCACCCGAATCAGCCGGTGAACGACTCGGGGCTGAAGCGGCCCCAGGCCACGAAGGCGGCCGCAGCGAGGTAGACGAAGTTCAGCGCGACGTATTTGTCCTGGCCGTAGCGGGCGTGGGTGATCATCGCGCCGATCATCAACAGGATCCAGCACACGGCTGTCACCGGCACCATCACCGGTGCGATATCGAGCACGGCTGGCAGGATCAGACCGGCCGCGGCACCGACTTCCCGATGATGTGACTGGTCACGCATCAGACACCGCCGGCCACGGGCGTGTGACACCACGCCGGCGTGACGTGCGCCACCGCTCGCGCTGCCTCTTGCGAAGGCGGAACCTCATTCATGCCCGCTTCCCGCCTCGACTCCCACGCCCGCCCAGCCAGTAGGTGTGCCCCTGGGATCTCGCCACCGTTGCGAGTCCGCAGGGCTGGGATCATGGTCGGCGAGGTTGGACGATCATGGGCAGAGCATTGGGGCGAGGCACTTCAGCGATGACCTGTCGGACCGAATGTCCTTCGGCGAGGTGTAGCCGCCAACGGCGGGCGACAGTGGCCATTATGATGTGCAATTCGGTCCAGGCGAAGGTATCGCCGATGCATCGGTGGTGCCCGGCGCCGAACGGATTGAACGTTCGCGGTGGCAGGTATGCGGCACGATCGGGCAGCCAACGATCCGGGTCGAACCGTGTTGGCTCCAGGTATATGCCGGGGTCTCTGTGAAGCGCGTAGGGACTATAGGCGATTTCGGTACCCGGTGGAATGCGCAGTCCGCCGAGGACGGTTTGGGTTATCGCGCGCCGAGTGAACACGAGAACCGGGTGAAGGCGCAGTATCTCGTTCAGGATCCGGCCTGAATATTCGAGCTCGGTGATGATGGACTTACTGATCGGCGATTCCCCGATGACTGTGTCGATCTCGGCGTGCAGCCGCTGTTCGACCTCGGGGTGATCGGCCAGCGCGTGGAATGCCCAGGCCAACGTGATGGCAGGGGTCTCGGTCCCGGCGATCAGCAGCGAAATGACTTCATCGCACACCTGCGTATCCGACATCGCTTCCCCGGTGTCCGCATCCCGCGCCGCCAGCAACATCGCCAGCAAGTCCCCGCGGTCCTGATCCCAGCGACGGCGGGCCACGATCAACTCCTCGACCACCTGGCGCAGCCGCGCCGCGGCGGTGTCGAAGCGCCTGTTCGAGGGTATCGGCCAACGGTCCAGATACTTTGGAGTGACCATCCGGGATGCGATGCCTCTCATGATGATCGGGACGTGTTGTTCCACTTCGGCAATGCTCGTCGAGTCGAGATCGGCGGAGAACAGCGCGTCTGCAACGATGCGAAGGGTCAACTCGTGCATCACCCGATCGATCGCGATCTGTTGGCCCGGTCTCCAGGAGGCGACGAGAGCGTCGGTATGGCGTCGCATTGCTTCGGTGTAGTCGGCGATCCGCTGCTGGTGGAATGCTGGTTGAACGAGTCGTCGCCGCTGCCGGTGCAGCGCGCCCTCGGACGTGGCCAGCCCGTCGCCGAACAAAGTGCGGGCCCGCTCGTAGATTCGGCCCCTTGCCAGGCTGTCGGATCGTGGGATCAACGCCTCTCGAACCAGTTCCGGTGTCGTCAACATGTACACCGGCCAGTTGCCCAGGTCGATGCGGACGATATCGCCAACCGCGCGCAGCGATTCGACAAAGTAGAAGGGATCGCGTAGCAACGCCGCTAGATGGCCGAGTACAGGTAGGCGGCCCGGCGCGGCGGGAACCGATCTCAGGTCGTCCATCACGACTCGGCCCGGTCGGGTGGGGTGATGAGATCGTCGAACGTTCCGCGGATCCGCGGAACATCCAGGTCGTAGCGGCGGGTTCGGTGAACCCATACCAGATTTGCATGTATGTAGCGACGTAAGGCCCAGGCCAGCTGAATGCTGCGGTCTGCGGCTTCGGGCGGCAGATCGAGCCGGCGAGCAAGTTCGGGTAGCCGGCCCTGGAGCTCCACAAGCAGCTGCTGGCGCTGTTCGGCACGCTCCAACACTCGCTCTATCGCCCCGTCGAGGCCGCAGTTCTCGGTGGCCGCGACCACCCGAACCATATTGCAGGTTTGGCCGTCGGCAATGTCCTTCTCCAATCCGTAGACATCGTTGTGCCACGCAGTGACGTCGGCGAAACACAAAACGAGTTCCCGGAACAGAAAACTGTCCCACAACATGTCGGGGATCCGCAGCGAGCAGACCACCGCGAGAACGTCGGCTTGAAAAATCATCGCGATGGTGTGGCGGCGCATGGTAAGAAATGTCGCCAAGTCCGGGACGCGACCAGCAGCATGGTAGGTGTTCTGAAGCATCACCGCCTCCATGTAGTCCACGAAGTGCTCGGCGATCCGCTGCCTACCGTGACAGGATAGTCCAGCGACGAGGCGGGGCCAGAAGTCTGCGAGACCGGCGAGTACCGGATTGGGCAACCCTCCGTCAGGAGGTCCGTCGTCTACGATCGCACGTACGGCACGCACAACCCCGGCCACCCGGCCCGCCCGCTCGCCCCAGTCGTAGTTGTCGTACTGGTCGTCGGCAAGTGAGCCCCAGCAGAACCACATCAAGCCGAGAACGAGATGCTCATAGTCCACATCCGGAGTGGCGAGCCCGTGATATAGCCCGAACTCGAACGAGCGCAGATGCGCTTCCTGCTCCGGTGTGACAAGGAAACCGACCCGCCACAGCCATGCGATCGTCGCATCTTCCGCTTGTCCAGCAGCGGGATTTACCGGGCCTCCCGCACAGAACCCCGGTATCAGAGCCGATGTATCGATCCGAGGCATGAGCCGCCCTTACCTTGTATGCTCGCGAAATACTGACTACGCGGCAAATCGCGGTCCCCCAGTGGAGTGGCTCACCACCGGAAGACTATCTATGTCCAGCTACTGCCGGACACACGGCTCAGGCTAGTCACCCGACAGGGAGGCAACTACGCGACGATTCGCAATTACGGCAGGGTAGCTGCCGATGACGCTAACCCTTGGCAACGTCAGCTGGCTTCCCATTGCTGGGATGTCCCCATGATTTCCGTCAAGCGACCGTTCGGGTGCCCGCGATTCCTGGCGGCCTCGCGGCATGTTGCCATCCGGACTCTGCATGGAACGGTTGCCGCAAGGTCGGGTGTCGAAAGTGGTGGGCGGGTGCGATTTCGGTTGACGTCGCGACCGGTAAAGCGCCGTCGCAATCGACGCGGTGAGCCGTGAGCGGGTCGATGTGCTGCCCGACCGCAGGCCCGAGCCTGTTGCGGCGCGGCCGCACGCTGGTCCGCGAGCTCGCCCAGCCCATGCCCGAGCGGGGCGGCAGTGACCTCGACTGCTGGATCAAGCAGCGTTCGAGGCCGGGGAGCGACCACGTCGCCGCGGTCGCAGGCTGGATCCCGATCTCCAGCAACGGCCCCGTCAGGTCGACGACGGTGCGTTCGACCAGCGCCGCGTTCCCCATTGTCGCTACGGAATCGTCTACGGCTTGTGTCGACGCTCGACGTTCGAGGCGATCCGATCGGAGGACGGACCGGATCGATCGCGCTTCACTCGGCGGTTTCGCCAGTGGTCCCGAGCAAGCTGCGGTCTCAGCTCGTGCTCGTCAGCCGACGGCTGGAACCGGCAACGGGCCGGTGACTTCCTGTCGCTGCTGCGCAATGGTGGATACCCGTCTGCGAGCGAGGAACCATCCACTGATCAGCAACGGGACCATGACCACTGCGGTGGCGATCACCGAAAGCCGCTGCAGTTCGTCATCACTGAGGGCCATCAGCACCACCACCGCCGCCAGGAACATCAGCGTCGCCACGCTTGTGTAGGGCGCACCGATCATTCGGTACTTCGGACGTTCCGTCCTGCCGCTGCGCGACCAGCGCCACAACTGCAACTGGCAGACCACGATCGCCGCCCAGGTGGAGATGGTGCCCAGAGCTGACATGTTCAGCACGATCTCGAAGACTTTCTCCGGCACCACTACATTGAGTCCGACACCGATCAGTGCGATGGCGCCGGTGGCGAGAATACCGACATAGGGCACACCACCTTTGGACATGCGAGAGGCCACCGCCGGTGCGCTGCCGTTCATCGACATCGAGCGCAGGATCCGGCCGGTCGAGTACAGACCGGCGTTCAGGCTGGAGAACGCCGCGGTCAACACCACCAGGTTCATGATCGAATCGGCGCCTCCGACGCCGAGCCGGGAGAAGAAGGTGACAAACGGGCTCTCGCCGGCTTTGTACGCCGTGTAGGGCAACAGTAGTCCGAGCAATACCAGCGAACCGACATAGAACAGCGCGATACGGGCGATGACCGAATTGATGGCTCGGGGCATGATTTTTTCCGGATTCTCCGTCTCTCCGGCCGCGGTGCCGACCAATTCCACTGCGGCGTACGCGAACACAACGCCCGTGGTGACGGTAATCAGTGGCAGCAAACCGGTGGGGAGCAACCCGCCATGATCGGCGATCACGCTTACGCCGGTGCGCTCCCCGTTCACCGTGTGCCGGCCGGCCAGGAAGATCGTGCCGACGACCAGGAAAGTGACCAGCGTGACGACCTTGATCAGCGCCGCCCAGAACTCCACTTCACCGAACCACCGCACCGAAATCAGGTTGACCCCGACCACCACGATCAGCGCCGCCAGCGCGATCACCCACTGCGGAACCACTTCGAACGTCCCCCAGAAATGGACATAGGTGGCGATCGCGGTGATGTCCACGATCCCGGTCATCGACCACTGAAAGAACGACATCCACCCCACCACGAAAGCCAGCTTCTCACCATAGAACTCGCGGGCGTACGAGACGAACGATCCCGAGGAAGGGCGATACAGCACCAACTCGCCCAATGCCCGCAGGATGAAGAACACGAACACCCCGCAGACGGCGTACACCACGAACAGTCCGGGACCCGCGCTGACCAAACGGCCTCCCGAGCCGAGAAACAGGCCGGTACCTATGGCACCACCGATCGCGATCATCTGCAGCTGCCTCGGGCGCAGCGACTTGTGGTAGCCCGTGTCGTCGGCATGCGGCGTATCCGCGGGCATCGGGGATCGAACTGCTGCCATAGCGGGAAACCTCTCACGTGACGCCGATCATATCAATACACAACGTATCGTCAATCAACGGTACGTTCAATAGCGGAAAGATCGACGGCGCATCGGCAGCGGGTCGGGATAGACCGCCGCACAGCGCATCCGAACGCGGAGAGGCCACTGGCAGGGCCGCAAGCACCGTTGGCAATCCACAGTCCCAGGTTCAGCGCCGCCGCGCCTTCGGGCGCCGGTGCGTCGGCGGCCGTTGATCGGGGTGGCGGAACTACGGTGTGCGCGGGACCGGCAGGATGACATGCGAGGGTCGCACCGTGTCATGGAAAATCGTCTGTTGGGCGGTTCGCATGGTGATGGCGGCCTGGGCTGGTTCGCCGGTGTTCATCACCGGTTCGAGCCTCTACGTCGACGGCGGCCTGAACCAGGTCTGATTTCCCTGGCGCCACAACCGGTGCGGATAGCGGCGTGATAGTGCAGTGGCACAACGTGTGGCTCGTCCGGTCACTCCAGCATTCGAGGTGCGCACTGCCACCGCTGTCTTCAGCCTGCGGATACCCCGGCTCAGCAATGGGTGGGCCCACAGGCTCGGTGGCGTGTGTTCGGGATCCATCAGTTCGTTCTCCGCCAAGGAGCTGTCCTCGTCCTCGACGGTCTCCGGCTCGAACCGCACGAGGGTCCGGCCGTCACCGCGCAACGTCTCGACGGTGCGCAGGAGCGACGACGTCTCAGCGAGTGTGGCGTCGAACTTCGCGGGTTCGGCATCGAGATGTTCGCAGATCAGCTGGCGCCGGATACCGCGGATGGTTTCCCGCAGCAGCTCACCGTCCGCGGTGGCAGGGGTGACCTCGACAGCCAGGTCGCATTCGGTGTCGAATCCCATCGAACGGTTGTTGAGGTTCGACGATCCCACCCGCAGCAGCCGATCGTCCATTACCAGCACCTTGGCGTGGACGTAGATCGGCGCGCCGGCCTCGGTGACCGGGTAGTAGACGCCGAACCGGTTCTCGGTATCGGCCTTCCACAACAGATGCAGTAAGCGGCGGCGGGCCCCATCCATCGCCTGTTGCTCGAGCCAGCCGTCGGCGTGGCGCGGCAGCACCAGCACGATCTCCGGACCGTTCGGCTCGCGCAGCCGCGCGGCGATCGCCTCGGCGAGGGTGCGCGAGGCCAGGTACTGGCTCTCGATGTACAGCGACCGCGTGGCGCCCGCGATCGCCGCCAGATACAACGCCTCGACCTCCCGCACTTCGGCGCGGTCGGCGAGCTCGGGGAAGGTCCGCGCGATCCCCACATCCACCGACCGCATCGTCGGCTCCAGCCCCTCCGGCCACGGCGTGTCACCGGCGATCTCCTCGACGGCGGCCAATTGCTGTCCCGTCGCCGCCTTCCATCGGGCCCGGGCCAATTCACCGATCGCCCTGGCCGCGTCGCCGTCGACGGCAGTGGTCGCGTCGTGCCATGGTCCGTATCGGTTACCGTTCGGCTCGGTTCGATAATGGTTGTCGTCCCGATGGTCGCTGGTGTCCCAGCGATCGACGGTCATGTCGATACCACCGCAGAACGCGAGCGCGTCGTCGATCACTACGATCTTCTGATGGTGCGCCGAACCGATGGGGTGCGCGCCATCCATTTCCAGGTGCAAGCGCCGGTCGGTCATCCAATTGACGACGAAGATCGGTGTCATTCCACGGCTGATCGCCGCGAACGCACCGACATTCCACTTCAGCAGGTAGATGTCGAGTTCCGGCCGCTGTTTCGGCAGCCACGACAGGAATCTACCCAGCCGATTGGGCCCTTCGAGGGTCTTTTCCTCGGGTTCGAACTTGATCCGGGTATCGAAGTCCCAGCCGATCAGCACGATGCGCCTGCGGGCCTGCAACATCGCGGACTTGGCATGGCGGAAATAGTCCGCCGCATCGACAATGCACGCCAGTCGATCGGCCCGTGCGATCTGCCAGCAAGTTTCGCCAGGGGTGAGGATTTGTTGCTCGTCGCTCATGTGTAGCAGTTCTCTCCTCCGGCCGGACACCCGTCCCGCAGGTGAACGATTCACAGTACTGTGAGCGGCGTCGTGGCCGACAGCTCCTATCGTCTGCTGCCGGCCTGACGGGCCGGCCTTACTTCAGGTGCCGGGCGAAGAACCGGTTCGCCTCGTCGCCCGCGAACTGCGGGACGCCGGCGTGCCCGCCCATATTGGCATGCAGCGTTTTCTCCGGCGAGCCGAAGGCGTCGAACAGGTCCAGCGCCATTCGCCGGTCGTTGCCTTCGTCGTCCCACTGCAGCAGGACATGCAGCGGAATGGTGACCTGCCGGGCCTCCTCGAACATGATGCGGGGCACGAAACTCCCGGCGAACAGAACGGCGGCCGCGACGCGCGGCTCGACCACCGCCAACCGGACGCCGATGGAGATCACCCCTCCCGAGTACCCGACCGGGCCGCCGATCTCCGGCAGCGCAAGAAGGACGTCCAGGGCGGCCCGCCATTCCGGAACCGCCTTTTCGACCAGCGGCAGGACGAGCCGGCGGACGATCTCGTCGTCGACCGGCGCACCGGCCTCCAGTGCCCGGCGCAGGTCGGCGCGGGCTTGCTCGGCGGCGGCCGAACGGGGCCGGTCACCGCTGCCGGGGAGCTCGATGGTGGCCGCGGCGAAGCCCTCCGCCGCGGCGTGCCGGGCCCGGGCCACCAGCCGGGGGTACATCATGCGCAGTCCGCCGGGGTGGCCGATGAGGATCAACGGCGCCGGTGCGGACGCGGATCCGGGCGTCCACAGGATGCCGGGGATCTCGCCGAGGGTGAATTCGCGTTCGAGGACGCCGTCATCGAGACGCTTTTGGGAAGTGAAGTGCACGGTCGTGCCTTTCGGGAGTGCTGTCGAGCGGCGCTCCCGGACGACCTATCGCCCGACCGTGACCCCAGAGGGGAGCACCCATGTCGATACTGCGTTCACGGGTACCACCTCCTCGTTCTCTGGCACGGCCGCCGGAACGGTAGCAGTGGTCGGGATGGTCCGCCAACGGGTTTTCGCGAAGGTTCCGTGCACTCTGATGAGCGAGAGACTGGGTGCGCTAGTGGGTAGCCGTGGCGTCGGCTCTACGCGCATCAACGAAGTCGAGCATGTCCGATGGTGACGAATGTGGACGCGGTCCCGGCACAGTGGGGAGTAGATGGGACCTCAGGCCAATGGGTACGGCGTTGGACTCTCCCCCGATGGGAGAGTCCAAGATGACGACAGGGCTCCCTTCGCCGCATCCCACGGGCGCCGTAGGTGAGGCGTATCTCGTCGAGCCGGCAGCGGCACCGCGAGAGGAACTGAGGACCCGGCTGACCGTCCCCCTCCAGGAAAGCAGCATGACCACGGTAATCGACATCGAAACCCGCAGCGGCCAGCACTGCGAGACAACAGCTCTGGGAGTGCTGCTGCGCCACCAGGCACTCGACCTGCCCGAGCCTATGCTCTTCGGCCTCGGCTCCGGCTTGTCCTTCGTCTACTGGGACAGCAAAGCCATGGGCTTCCCCTTCCTCGGGGGGCGGGTCAAACCTCTCGACCTCACCAGAAACCTGGCCACCGGACTCGGGCTGGAACTCTCGGTCCAGGAAACCACCTCCCCTCGCAGAGCCTGGGAGAACGTGGTCGCCCCCATCGACGCCGGCCATCCCGTCGGACTGCAGCTCGACAGCTACTACCTGGACTACTTCGGGTCGAAGATGCACTTCGGTGGTCATGTCGTCGCTATGTACGGCTACGACGACCGCGACGCCTACCTGGTGGACACCGACCAGCAAGGCGGCACGGTATCAACCAGCCGGGCCAGCCTCGCCCAGGCCAGGGCCGCCCGCGGCCCGATGACCGCCAAGCACCGGTCCTTCACCCTCACCGCTGCGCGGAATCCGCTCTCCCCGCGGAGTCGGATCATTCCCGCGATCACCGCCTGCGCCGACGCCTTCCTCAACCCGCCCATCGCCAACCTCGGCCACCGAGGCATCGAGAAGGCCGGCAAGCTGGTGCGCACATGGCTCGAGCGGACCGACCACCCGCAGCGGGACCTACCGCAGGCCGCCCTCTTGATGGAGAAGGCAGGCACCGGCGGCGCCCTGTTCCGCAACTTCTACCGCGACTTCCTCGCCGAATGCGCCCAAACGCTCGACAGCCGCCACCTGCGCACCGGCCACGGGCTCTACACCGAGGCCGCCACCCTCTGGACGGAAGTCGCCGCATTGATCACCCGAGCCGGTGTATCCGGCAACGCGCAGTGCCTCGTACAGGCGGGCACCATTCTCTGCGATCTTTCACGCATAGAACGCGAGGCCATGCAGGCGCTGAGCCGTCTGGGGAATCAAGCTCCGAACGCGATTCAGCCCTGATGCCCGGTACGCTCAGGCACCGTCTCTGCGGAATGCCGTGATAGACCAGACGTAAGGTGAATTCCCAACGTTTCACAAGCCCCCGGCTGAGCCCTCCAGGCGCTACCTTCTGTCTGCTCGCAGTGCAGCGAGCAGATCGGAGTCAATTCATGCACATCACATCGATCACGCGCCGCGTCGGGATGGCCGCAATCACCCTGGCCGCCACGGCTACCACTTCACTCGGCATCGCCACGCCACAGGCCGCCGCGGCGCCGGCGCGGGATCCGATCCTTTTCGTCCACGGATGGCAGGGATCGGCGTCGAACTGGAATTACATGTGGGGCCGATTCCTGGACGCGGGATACTCCGCGGATGAGATGGCACGATTCAGCTACGACACCACCCAGTCGAACAAGGACATCGCGCTGGAGGTGAAAGCGCAGGTCGATGCGCTGCGCGCGAGAACCGGTGCTGCCGAAGTCGATATCATCACGCACTCGATGGGCGGCCTCAACAGCCGCTGGTACCTGAAGAAACTCGACGGCCTGAACTTCGTCGACGACTGGGTCTCCATCGCCGGCCCCAATCACGGCACAGACGTCGCCAACGGATGCCTCGACGTCTCCTGCGCGGAGATGCGGCCCGGCTCAGCCTTCCTGGCTGAACTCAACAGCACCGACGAAACCCCCGGCCGGGTGAACTACGGCACCTGGTGGTCACCGTGCGACGAGATCATCAACCCCGATCAGAGCACCATTCTCAGCGGTGCCACCAACACACAGACGCTGTGCATCGGCCATACCGCGCTGCTGTCGTCGTCGACGGTTTTCGAGGGCGTGCGCGACTTCGTGAAGTAGTAGGCTGAGCCTCAGCCCGGCCCCGTCTCACATCCGCGAGGCGGGGCCGAATCTTTGGCCCGGTCCTCAGCAACGGCACCCCGACCCGCCACGGTCACCTCGATTGCCTTGTTTCGAGCGGTCAGGTTCTCGCGTTCCGGCGGCTTACCCTGTTGGAGGGCTGGTGGCAGGCAGAGCCGTTGGCATCTGTCGACGGAGCGGTAGATGCTCAGGCTGGTCTCGGAATTCGACGCCTGAACACAAGCCTGTCGATGACCCGTTCGACCTCGCTGGCGCCCTCTACCCGACAAGGCTGCCGTCGTCGACATGCAGCCCGGATCGAGACTCTGCGATATGCTGGCCCCGGGCAGCGCCTCCTGACAGGCCTGGGCTGCGGTGTCGACGTCGGCCCGCCTCGCCGCCTCCGTGCGCAATCCGCGCGACTTGCGGATCGCATGCCCTTCTTCTTCCCGGTCGTTTTCTGACACACCGGACGTTTGGGTTCCTCTCCCGAGATCGATCGCCGCATCACCGCCTTGTGTCATTCGGCCCGCCCGATACATCCGCACGACCCTCGACTACACACCGGAATGGAGTGAAAACTCATGAGCACCAACACAATTACCCACGGCACCGAGCGAGCGGTCATCGAGAACATGCTCGACCGCAACCGCGAAGCACTCATCGAGACCGCACGCGGCCTGTCCGAGGCCGATGCCCGCCGACGACTCGTCGCGTCGCTGACGACACCGATCTCGTTGATCAAGCATGCCGCTGCCGCCGAACGGATCTGGTTTCAACGGTTCTGGGCAGGACTCGACGAATCCGAATGCGATGGATACTCGCGCCGCGACGAGGGCACCTTCGCCGTCGCCGACGACGAGTCACTGGCACAGGTAATCGCCGAATTCGAGCGCGCAAGCCAACGATCACGTGTGATCGCGTCCCGCTTCGACCTCGACGACACCAAGGACAATCCCCGCGAGGGAAAGGTCAGCATGCGATGGACGCTGCTGGCAATGATCCAAGAGTTCGCCAGGCACGCAGGTCACGGCGACATCCTCCGCGAACAGATCGACAAGTCCCCACTGTCTCAGCCGAACTCGTGAAACTTCGGCACTACCGAGCAGATGTTCGGTGAACCCGGCTCGGCCTGATAGATCACCAGTTGCCGACCGGGCTTGTCCGGCACATCGAACGCTTGGAACGTCAAGTCGTTGTGAGCGATCGCCCGGGCCTCCCCACCGACTGCCGCCTGACGGTTCCGTGACGAATCGTGGAGCCTCATGTAGGACTTCGGGTGGGTTCTCGATCTCGGTGTGGCGCATGGTCGCGTCGAGGGAGCAGTAGTGGTGTTGCCAGGATGAGCAGACCGGCGAGGGTGATTGCGGTGCGGGGGCCGGTGAATCCGGCGAGCACGCCGAACAGGGCGGTCGTGGCGGCGATGCTCGTTTTGGTGGCGATCGACCACGCGGACAGGGTGCGGGCGACCAGGTCGGTGGGGATCTGGTGGAGCCGGATGGTGGCCGAAACCGGGTTGAACACGCCGCAGCAGGTGATCAGCCCGAGCTCGACAGCCGTGACGAGTACGAGGCCCGCAGTTCCGGGCCCGACGAATGCCAGCCCGACCAGCCAGCATGCGCGCAGCGAACCGGCGGTGAGCAGGACCGTGTGTTGTCCGTACCGTGCGACGAGCGGGCGGGCCAGGCGTGAGCCGATCAAGCCGCCGATGCAGGGTGCGGCGAACGCGAGGCCGTACTGCCATGGCGCGAATCCGAGCTGTCCGAGCAGAAGAACCGCCATGAGCGGCGTGGTCGCCATGATCAAGCCGTTGACGATCAGCACGTTGCACAACAGTGGGCGCAGCACCGGGTGGGTCAGGATATGGCGCCAGCCTTCGAGCAGGTCGGCGGCCCTCAGCCGGTGTCCGTCGATCCGGGCCGGGGGCGGCTTCTCCGGTCCGCCGATGGCGCGGATTCCCACGGCCGAGAGCAGGAAGCTGACCGCATTGGCGATCACGGTCACCACCGGGCCGAACAGTCCGACCATCGCCCCGCCGAGCGGCGGTCCGAGCATGGAGGCGGTCCAGGTGGTCGCCTCGAATCGCCCGTTGGCCACCAGCAGGTTCTCCTGACGGACAAGCGCTTTCAGATACGCCCCACTTGCCGCGGTGAAGGTGATGTCGGCAGCGCTGACAACGACCGACACGATCAAGAGTTGAGCGAAGCCGAGCCGGCCGAGTGCGTACGTGGCAGGCACGCTCAGCAACAGCGCGAACCGAAGCAGATCCATCGCCACCATCACCGGCCGCTTGCGATGAAACTCCACCCAAGGGCCGAGTGGCAACGCGACCACCACCCCCACCGCCAGCCCCGCAGCCGCCAATCCGGACACCGCGCTCGGCCCGGCATCCAGCACCCGGATCGCGATCAGCGAAAATGCGTCGAACGCGAGCCACGTGCCGAGTGTGCTCACCGCATACGCCCCCCACAACCACTCGAACTGTCGCCCCAGCGACGGCCTACTCGCCATATCCGCGCCAGCTCCATCCGATCCGTACATCCCCGGTGTAGACCATCGACATCGAAGCGAACGGCGGCAACACGGTCAAACAACCGTGGCCCGACGAACCACAACCGGACGTTGTGCGGCCAGGTAAGAAATCCTGCCGAAGTGACAGCTATGCCACCTCGTCACACCGAAGCGGTCTCCCTCTGTTGCTCCAGTGAACCGAGGCAGCGACGGCAGCACCCGCGCCGGCCGGCTGCTCCCTCTGCAAGACAACACGATTGACGGCGGGCGGCCGGGGTATGGCGAGGACAGGCGGCTCGCTCGATCAGCGTGCGGGCTCGAACTCGATGAATCGGAGAATATGATGCTCGGTCTCGGAATCCTCGGTTGGATCATCATCGGCGGTTTGGCGGGCTGGATCGCCAGCAAGATCATGAAAACTGATGCTCAGCAGGGCATTCTGCTCAACATCGTCGTGGGTGTTATCGGTGGTTTGCTCGGCGGCTTCCTGCTGAAGGTCCTGGGAGTCGACGTCGAGGGCGGCGGACTGTGGTTCAGCTTGTTCACCTGCCTCGGTGGCGCGGTTCTCCTGCTGTTCTTGGTCGGCTTGGTGACCGGCCGTCGCCGCGCACTGCGCTGACACCCCGATCGGCGGCACAGGCGCCCAACGCGCACGGCGACCTGTCTCTCCTCGTCGATCTCGGTGCAGATCAGCGCGTTGTCCGACATCGCACCGCACATACGAACGGCCCGAACCTTTTTGAAGGTTCGGGCCGTTACGTCGGTCGACATACTGGCGAGCGAAGACCGCACATCGCGGTCGCGTCGGTGGAATTCGATCGCGGTTGTCGCCAGTGCGCCACGGATGCGCAAGAGGGATCGGCGAGGAAGACGGAGAATGCGATGTCGCGGCCGAGTTCGCGCTCGATGCGGGTGTGCAGGCCGCTGAGCAGGAACGGTTTGCCCGGCCCGTCGGCACCGCGCCTGGGCGGAGAGGGGCGGTCAGGCAATTCTTCGATGTGCCCACACATCTCCCACGGTGCCACTGCACCACCATGCGTTCGCCCGGCACGGCTGAGGCATCGAACTCGGATAGCGCCGCCTCGCCGTCATCGAGTCCCTGCCTCGGCGGCCGAGTCCGGAGGGCAGACTGGGAACGTGGTCGTTTATCAGGCCGATTCGCCGACATGGGCGATCGGCATCGCGAAGGCACTGGAGGACTACCTGCTTGCAGCGGCCGCCTTGCCGCCACCTGACGAGCAACCGGTCGTCCCCCATCAGCCCACAGGCTGGTACGCGCCCACCCCCGGCGGCCCGCCGAGCGGCCGAACACCGTGGATCCACCTGACCGCGATCTCGATCGCCTGTTTCGGCGAGACCATCGTCTTGTCCTTCCGGTGGAAACCGGACTCATCAGAAGGCGCCTCGACCTACCTGCTGCCCATGACCACCGTGCGCGCAGACCCGACTACCGGATCCGATGCCTTCATCACCCGCCTCGACTTCTTTCTCGACACCCAGTGGCGTGAGCGCCGCGTCTTCACGATCGGAGGCGAGACGCGGTTGGTGTCGATGCCACCGTAGTGTTCGGCGCTCGTGGCCGAAGGCGCGGCG
Organism: Nocardia sputi; assembly: GCF_023501985.1. Classification (NCBI taxonomy): domain Bacteria; kingdom Bacillati; phylum Actinomycetota; class Actinomycetes; order Mycobacteriales; family Nocardiaceae; genus Nocardia; species Nocardia sputi. The sequence goes on from NZ_JAMFLC010000041.1 coordinate 20,012, forward strand.
AAAGTTCGAGGCTGGGCTTCCGGCGTGAACACGGCGCAATTGGTTCTGCCTCGACAGTGCCGGCGAACAGACAGTGCCGGACCGTCCCATCGGGGGGTGGCGCTAGCCGAGCAGTTCTAGGGCATGGGTTCGACGACTGCTTCGATTCGACACAAGACCCGCTTCGGTCACCGGGTGCTCGGGGCGCACGGATTCGGAAGTGCCGAGCCGGTGGCCAGATCGCAGATGCCGCTGGTCAAGATTTGGAGAGGGGCGGCGGCCAAGAGCACGAGAATCCCGATGACGTTGCCCTGCTGGAGAAACAGCAGCCCCGTGCGCACCGCCGACGATCCGTGGTCCACCGCCGACGAGCCGGTTCCGGTTCCGGTTGCGATAGCGGTCCCCGGTGCGGGTGGCGGGGAGGTGTCGACCGGCTGGGCCGCCGCACCGGCCGGGGTGACGACGAGGGCCGCCGCCGCGACCGAAGCGGCGGCCAGGCGAAAGGGGGTACGCATCATCGCGCTCCTAGGTCTTAGAATGACGATTAACATAATAGCGGCAATCGGGCATCAACGCATGTACATCACGGAGGATTGGTCTGCGTCGGCCGACAACGCACTCCCCTGGGTGCAGCCTAGAAGCGTCCCTGAACTGGCGTATAGAGCTAGCATCGCAGATCGAAGGTGACATACCGCAGCAAGCGGACCATCGCGGCAACCACCAAGCGCCGGAGTCGCTCAGTTTCTCGAATCGATAGTCACTTGATGCGATGATTCGTAGATATCCCCTCCGACGCGCACCTAAGTGGCTAACGACCCCGACGCCCGCCAGGTGGCGGTCCGGCATCGAACTCGATCTCTTCGGAACGCTCACCGCAGCTGCGATGCCCACAGTCGGCTGGGGACCGGCACCTGATCTGTCGACCTCGCGCGAGTTCGCCCACTCACCAGGTCGAGAGCACCGCGGCAGCGCGTGTTCGCACCCCACCGGCATTGCGGCCAGAAGCTTCCGATCAGCGAGACACGGTTACGCCATGCGCACTGCGGCACCAACCGGACAGGGGCGTACATCCCGCGCAGCACCGGTTCGCTCGGACTTTCCGTTCGCCGCGAGGTGGATGATTCGCTGCGCCGCCGGTCCCGCTACCGCCCGGGTGTGGGAGGACTTGTGCCAACCGAAAGGCATCAGGTGGACTCGTTCGCCGCGTTCCTCGAGCCGTTCGGTGATTTCCACCAGGACGTCCAGGGTGTCTGCCAGTGCCGAAAGCACGTCTACGTCGGTGGCGGCGCTCATGAGGTCACCGGACATCGGAAGATGCGCGACGCCGTCGATGACGACAGGCCCCGCGTCGGTCTCCGCGACAATGCGCTGCACAGTCCGCACGGCCGCGCCGGCCAGGACGAGGTCTCCGTGAGCCACGCCGACAGTCACGCGTAGGCAATCGTGGAAGTACCTGTGGACGCCGATCGCCGAGGCCGTATCGACCGCGCACGGGCCCTTGGCCGTCACCGTGTATTCGAAAAGACTGCAGCGAGTACTGATGATCTGCACGGCTTACCCCTCTTCCAGTGCTTTCACGGCATCGAGGTCGAGCACCGCGTGAGCGGTGCGGTCGATGATGCCGAGGCAGATCTCGTCCGGTTGATATTTCGGCTGAATGGCGCTGTGACCCATCGTCGCCAGCCAGATGAAATACGGGTACAGCGCCTGCTGCCGGTAGGCCAGCCACGCCGTGTCGAAATCGGGCGCCGGTGCGCCGCGGTCGGCGAGGCGGTCGAGATACACGGCCAGCAGCTCCCGTTCCCAGTCCCGCCGGTCGTTCACCGCGAGACCCGAGCCCATCACGTAGGCGACGTCATACGCCCAGCTGCCCCGCAGGACGACTTGCCAGTCGGTGAATCCCATGCGACCGTCTGAGGTGATGTAGGTGTTGCCGATGTGGCTGTCGCCGTGCAAGAAGGTCTGCGCACCGGTGCTGGCGATCTCCAGGGATCGCTGTAGTGCCTGATACAGCCGGTCGTGGTCGTCGGTCAGCGTTTTCGGCAGCACCGCCGCTGCCCGCCGGGCTCCGACCTGTGCACGTTTCGACATGCCGATCAACCGGTCGAGATTCGCGAAGTGCGCCTGCGGCGGCTTGAGCCACCGGTGCCGCCGCAGTCCGGCGTCGTTCCAGTAGCGGGCGTGCCAGGTCGCCATCGTGCACAACAGATCCTCCATCTGAGTGCGGTCGATCGGTGTCTGCGGTGTGCAGAAGGTGGCGCCTTTGGTGCTGACGATGTCTTCGAGCAACGAGATCGTCCGGCCCGACCGATGGTCGACAGCGCTGTGATAGCCGAGCGGGGCTTCGATGTCCAAGTCCGGCCGCAAGTGGGTGAAGAAGCCGGGCTCGCCGCCGATGATTCCGGCCAGGTCCAGGGTGAGACGCTGTTTGAAGTCCGAGGTGGTCTTCGCGAACAACTGCTCCGGCAGTCCCGCCGCCTGACCTACGGCGTTGTAGGTCACGCCGAGTTTCCAACGGGTAGAGGTGCCTGCGCTCACGTCCTGTGTCTCGAACGATGTGACGGCTGCGCCCGGGTGGCCGGCGCACAGCACGGCGGTCAACCATTCGGCTGTTACCTCACGGCCGGTCACCGGGACGTCGTCGGCGGTCCGGGCCCGCCGCCGTGTCACCGACTCCTTGGCGAGGTGACCACCTATGCGGACGATTCCCCGCATCACCTCCGATACGGGAGTGGAAGCACTGGACGCCAACGGATGTCTCCTCTGCTCGCTGGATTCGACTGCTGCACCTGCCCGAATCGCGCGCCGGGCATGCTCCAGGGACGGTATGGCAGCCGGGGGCCGGGAACATCCGTCGAACCGCGCAGAAATATCCGTACGATCTGCCGTCGGCGCCCGGCAGCTCGACCGGCCGGTCACTCGGGCTGCTTAAGCTCACCTGCATGCAGAAGTCCCTCGCGACGGTCTTCCTCGGTCGTGATGCCGAGATCGAGAACCTGGCGGCACTCGCGCGCCGGGTGGCGGCAGGGCAGGGAGCCGTGGTGCTCGTGGAGGGCGAGCCGGGCATCGGCAAGACCTCGCTGCTCGAGGCCGCCGGTATCCGCTTCACGGAAGCGGGCCTGCACGTTCGCGTCACCGCCGCCGTGGAACTGCAACGGGACGTGCCGTTCGCCGCGGTGCGCTCCTGGCTGGAGCACGACGACACCACGCCCGGCGGTCCGGATCCGAGCCGCCCGTTGCTGCACAGCGGGGATCGCGCGGGCGACGCCGCGGCGACCCAGGAGTTCGCCGTCACCGAGCGGATCCTGGATCGCGTCGATGCTTGGTGCGCCGTCACTCCGGTCGCATTGATCGTGGACGACGTCCATTGGGCGGACACGTCGAGCCTGTCGGTACTGCAGCAGCTCTGCACCCTCATCGACGCATTACCGCTGCTACTGGTGCTCGCGGCCCGCCCGCTGCCGCCGGGCGCCGCGTTCGCCGCCCTGTCGGCCGAACTCGATCGACGGCAGGCCCCGGCGATCCGGCTCGGCGCACTGCCCGATTCGGCCGCGGCGGCGCTCGTGCGACATCTGGTCGGAGCTCCCCCTGGCCCGGGCTTATCGCGAATCGTGGCCGACGCGGGAGGAAATCCGCTTCACATCACCGAAGTGGTGGCCGCCTTGGCGCGCGCGAAAGCGATCACAGTAGTCGCCGAAGTCGCCGCTCCGGCGGTACCGGACGCCGACGAAGTGCCATCCGCCTCGCTGTCGGAGGCGATCACCCAGCGGCTCGAGCTCCTGTCCCGCCCCACGCGGGACCTGCTGCCGATGGCCGCTGTCATGGGACCCGTCATCGACGTCGGGGAACTGGCGGCGGTGCTGGACAGCCCGCTCCTGCACGTCTGGACGGCGGTTACCGAGGCGGCGGACGGCGGCCTGCTCACACGAGTGGATTCCGAATTGGTATTCCGCCACGACCTCGTGCGCGACGTGCTGGCAGGTCGGCTACCCGCTTCGCTGCGCACGAATCTGCTGCGCAGGGCTGGGCAGGTGCTGCAAGCGACCGGAGCGCCGATCGAACGAGTCGCGTACTACCTGTCGACGGGTGGCCACGAACTGGACAAGACAAGCCTCGACTGGCTGGTAGCCGTGGCAGGCAAGCTGATCGTGCGGGCGCCCGAGCTCGCGGTGCAGTTGCTGGGTCGCGCGGCGACCAAACCGGATCTGGACGGCGGTTCGCGGTCGGTGCTGACCCGCTGGCATGCCCGGGCACTGCTGTGGAACGGACGCGCCGCCGAGGCCGAATCCGTGGTGCGCACCGCACTGCGCACTCGGCCGGAGCACGACCACGATGTCGAACTGACGTGGCTGCTCGTCCAAGTCTGCCAATCCCAGGGCCGGTTGGCCGAAGCCGTCGCAGTCGCCGAGACCGCCCTGTCCACGATGGATGTCGACGCCGAGGACGCGGGCCGGCTTCTGGGCATGTCCGCACTGGACAATTTCTTCCTCGAGCGGTTCGAGGCGGCCGAGGAAGCCGGTCGGCGGGCCGCGGCAACGGGGCAAAGCACTGGTAACCCGCTCGCCACCGGATACGGGCTCATGGCCATGGGTGCGGTGCGCTACACCCGGGGCTACCTCGACGAGGCACTGGATCTGAGTACCCGGATCCTCGCCGTCTTCGAGGACGGGACCGGGTCGGACCAATTCGATCCGTACGTGTTGTACGCGCACTGCCTGATCGAACTAGATCGCCTCGCCGACGCCGAACAGACGCTGAAGACGGCGATCGGGCACAACCGCAGGATGCACGGCGTCTACCTCGCCGCCAATCTGCTCGCCAAGGCGCGACTGTATCTGCTCGACGGTCGCTGGGACGACGCGCTGGCCGAGTGCACGGCGAGCATCGAAGCGCCCGATGTCCTCGGGTACGCGCCCGTCGCACACAGTCTGGCGGCACTGATCGGCATCCACCGCGGCACCTTCCTGCCCGACCCCGACGGCATCCCCGCACCTGACGATCGTTTGGGCAGCACCGGGTACGCGCAGCTCCACCCCTGGGTCAAGGCGCTGACGCTCGAAGCCCGCGGCCACCCCGAGTCGGCGCTGGAACTGCTCGTCAGCACCCAGCAGCGGCTGGCCGATGGCCTGAGCGCGTCCACCCTGCACTACATCTACCCGGATATCGCTCGGCTGGCCGCGGACGTCGGTGACAAGCAGGCGGCTCGGGCGGTGGTAGCCGAAGCGGACGAACTGCTGGCACGGCAGAAGACCGCCGGCCGAACCGGGACGGCCCTGCTGTGCCGCGCTCTGGCGGACGACGATCCCGAGACCCTGTTCGCGGCCGCCGACGCGTTCCGGCAGTCCGGGTGGCCGCTGCACGAAGCCCAGGCACACGAGAACGCCGCGGTGCTGTTCGCTGCTTCGGGACGAGAAGCAGAGGCCCGCGGCGCGCTGGATACGGCGGTGGGGCTCTACGGACGCCTCGGCGCCTCGTGGGACCGCGCCCGTGCGGCCGCACGGGTGCGACCGCACGGTATTCGACTGGGCGTCCGCGGTCCGCGCAACCGGCCCAAAGCCGGTTGGGCGGCGCTCACGGATACCGAGCGCAAGGTCGCCGCGCTGGTGACCGAGGGCTACTCCAATTCCGATATAGCAGCGCAGATGTTCTTGTCCCGCCGCACTATTCAGTCCCACGTGTCGAATATCCTGGCCAAACTCGACCTACGCTCACGGCGCGAGATCGTCTCGGCGATGCCGCGTCTGCGGTGATTTCGGCACCCACCGCTCAATCGACTGACGCGATGTCCTTCCGAAGGACGGCGATCGTGGCGCGCAGGGACTCCACGGTGGGTGTCGGTTCGATGCCGAAGGCCGCGTTCGCGGCGGAGGAGTCGATGACGAACGGCCGATCGAACTGGTAGCGCGTCTCGCGCATCTCACGTGCGTCGGGATCGAAAAGTCCTGCGGCCCAGAGCATGGCGGCAGGCATCCGGCCTACGCGCGCGGGTGGCGCGTCCGCGACCGTCGCCGCGAGTGCGGCCAGTTCGCGGATGGAGAGAGGCGGTGCGGTCGGCGTGTGCCATGCTCGGCCCCAGGCGTTTTCGTCGTCGGCGACCGCGACCAGGGTCCGCGCGGTGTCGACGACATCGGTCCAGCTGTGCGCGGCGTCCGGATCAGCGGGGAACAATACCCGGCGACCGGCGAGCACGGCGGGCAGCGCCACCATGGTGAACGCCGATTTCGCTCCCGCGCCGAGGTAGTCCGAGCCGCGCACTTCGGCGGCGCGAACGCGGCCCGCCTGATGCGCGGCCAGCGCCCCGGCCGATATCTCCGCGCGAACCCGCCCCTTCACGCTGTTGGGGCGCAGCGGTTGCCGCTCGCCGATCGGGCCGTCGACCTGCCCATACCCGTACAGGTTTCCGACGCTGAGCAGCCCGGCTCCGGTCGCCTCGGCCGCGTGGAGCGCCGCATCGGCCAGGGGCGGGAAATCACTCGCCCAACGGTGGTAGGCGGGTTGGGCGCACTGGAAAACGACCTTCGCACCCACACAGTGCGGAATCAGCGCCGCGGCGTCGGTAGCGTCCGCGGCCACGCGCTCGATCGAGGAATGGTCCGGGCCGAGACCGCGCCGGGTGATCACGCGCACCCGCTCACCGCGTGCGGCGAGCAGTTCTGCGGTGGCCGACCCGACCGGTCCCGCTCCGATCACGACGTACAGCGACATGGCAACCATCCTGTCTAGCGTTCCGAATCGAGAACACTGTTCTCTACTGCCCAGAAGACTAATGTGAGCGCCAATCCAAGTCAAGAACAGCGTTCACTCTTGCATCAGCCATTCTCCGATCGGTGACTTGTTCTCTATACTGGGGGCATGTCCGCCCCGTCCCTGCGCGCCCGTGTCCGCTCCGAGATGACCGAGGAGATCAAGGCGGCCGCGCGCAGACGACTGGCGGCCGACGGCGCGAACCTCTCCCTGCGCGGGGTAGCGCGCGATCTCGGTATCGTCGCGTCCGCGCTCTACCGCTACTTCCCCAGCCGGGACGATCTGCTGACCGCCTTGATCATGGACGCCTATCAGGCACTCGCGACCTCGGCGGAAGCCGCCGAAGCCGAATTGCCCGCCACCGATCTGCGGGGCCGCTGGCTTGCGGTGTGCTCCTCCGTGCGGGATTGGGCGCTGACACATCCGGCTGAGTACGGGCTGCTCTACGGCAGCCCGGTGCCCGGTTACGAGGCACCGGAGGACACGGTGGCGCCCGCCGCGGCCGTCGTCTTCCGGCTCGTCGCCATCGCCCAGGAGGGAACGAAACAGCTCACGCCCCCGCCGCTTGCGACTCCGCTACCCGCATCGGTGCGCGCCGACCTGCGTCGCCTGATCGTGCAACAGTCCTCCGAACTCGACGAGGAAGTGCTCGACCGCGTCTTCGCCGGCTGGACCCATCTGTTCGGTCTGCTCGATTTCGAGATCTTCGGCCGTTTGGACAAACTCATCGACGCCCGCGCCGACTACTTCACCCACCACATGAACCTGATGGCCGACCTGGTGGGCCTGCCCTGACATCGGCTCACGCGTGAGCGTGGGCCCGAACAGGTCACCGGCGAATACACGGCAACGGCGTGTCCGCCCTGGAGTCGAACAACGGGGCCGCCGAGCGACGCTACGGTGACAGCACCGAGATTCTCCGCGTTCCATTCGACCGACGACCATGACTCATTCGTGGAGGAACATTGCCGAGCTCGTTCACTCGCAGGGGATTCCTTACCAGCGCGGCCACTTCGGCGACGGCCGCGGCCGCCGTTTCGGCAGGGGCCGCCCCGGGCAGAGCACGGGCGGACACCGATCCGGACAAGCCGAACATCCTGGTGATCATCGTGGACGAGATGCGGACACCCGTGTGGTTTCCCGATCAACAGGCGTTGGACTCCCTCTTGCCGAACATCGCTCGAATCCGCCAGGGCGGCGTATCGTTCGAGAATCATTACACTGCGGCCAACGATTGCACGCCCGCTCGTGGCTGCCTGCTGACCGGCCTGTACGCGCAGCAGACCGGGGTCATGGTCGTGTCGGAGTCGACCTTGTCACCGCTGTTCCCGACGTGGGGGTCGATATTGCGCGACCACGGTTACGACACCACCTACTGGGGCAAGTGGCATCTCGGCAGCTATTCCGATCGCACGCCGGGCGCGCTGGAAGCCTACGGTTTCCGCGGCGGCACCTATCCCTCCCCGAACGGCGCGCCCGGTCAAGGGCTGCAAGCGGATCCGAAGATCGTCGACCAATTCGCCGACTGGTTCCACAACGACTCCGGCGACGCGCCCTGGTGCACGACGGTGTCGCTGGTCAATCCGCACGACATCCAGTGGTGGCCGCGCTGGACCCGTCGCGATCAATTCAACGCCGATATCCCCCGGTGGATGAACGAGCTGCCACCCAACTTCGAGTCCCTCGAGCAACTGTCGCGCAAGCCCCGCCTGCAGACGGCGTTGGTCGAGGTCTCGGCGGTGGCGTTCGGGGCGGCGCCCTACGGGACGCCGGAAGCTGTGCATGCCTGGATCGAGATGCGCAATCTGTATCTGTGGGCTCAGCAGCAAGTCGACATCCAGATCGGCCGCGTGCTCGACACTCTGCACTCGCGCCCCGACGTCGCCGCCAATACCGTCGTCGTCTTCACCTCCGACCACGGCGATTACGCCGGTTCGCACGGCCTGCACGGCAAAGGTGGGGCCGCCTACGACGAGGCGCTGCGGGTTCCGCTGTACGTCCACGACCCACGCGGCTACCTGAGCCCGGTCGAAGGCACGGGCACCAGGGACCAGCTCACCTCCAGTGTCGATTTCACTCCCCTGCTGCTCACCATCGGCACCGGCGGCGACGAATGGCGCGGCGACGGACGCTACGAACATCTCAGCGGGCGGCTCGACCTCGCCGCCGTCTGCCGCAATGCGGCTGCCCCGGGCCGTCCCTGGGTCGCGCACACCACGGACGAGGCCTCCATCGAAGAGGCCGCGATCCTGTTCAACCAGAACGCCCCCGGCCACGTGGCGATGGTGCGCACCGCCGAGGCGAAGTTCGCGTCGTATTCGCATTGGGTGCACGGGCAGATCCAGATCGATCCGGCGGCCGAGCAAGAATTCGAGCTCTACGACTACAGCACCGACGGTGGACGCCTCGAACTCGACAACCAGGCCGCTACCGGCAATCCGTTGCGCGCGGACATGGAGTCGCTGCTCGACAACATCATCCGCACCGAGATCCAACAGCCGCTACCGCCGTATCTGCGGGCCGCCCAAGAGGAAGGCATCGGCGACTACATCTCGGCGCAGACGAACATCTTGATCAAAGCCGAACGGATCGGCCACGCCCTGCTGGATGCCGTGCCCAGGCCGTCCTGATCGGGCGCTGCCACTCCGATAGCCCCGTGCGGCGGTAGCGGGCTCCGTTCGACACCCTTCGAATCATCACGACGCAAACCGTCGCGCCCTCCCGCCGCCGCCGCGCATGCTCGGAGCGGGTGCGCCGTCGGTGGCCCGAGCCGGATCGTGCCCGGTTCGGGCCGCCGATACCGGCGGCCGCGCCATGGTCTGCGGGACGAAAGAGGGTGTCGAATGGGTGTTTTCGCGCTCGGCGTAGAACTCGACGGTGAGGGGTTCCACCCCGAGGCGTGGCGGCGAGCCGCGCACACACCGGACCGCCTGCTCACCCCGGACACCGTGCGCGGGCGGGTGGCCGCCGCCGAGAACGCCGGATTCACCCTGGCCACCTTCGCCGACTCGATCCTGCCGGAGCAGGCGATACCCGGTCGCATCGACGCGGTGACCCGCGCATCGTTCGTGGCTGCGACGACCAGCACGATCGGACTGGTCCCCACCGTGGCCACCACCTACGCCGAACCGTTCCACACCGCATCACAGGTGGCGTCGCTGGACTATGCCTCGCGCGGGCGGGCCGGTTGGATCGCCGAGCGCGTCGACGACCAGCGCGCCGCCGCTGCCTGGGGGCGCCAGCCGGTAGTAGGAGACGTGAATCTTGCGCGCGAGCAGGAGGATTCGATCGAAGTCGCGCGCCGCCTGTGGGACTCCTGGGAGGACGACGCGGTGATCCGCGACTACGTCAGCGGCCGATTCTTGGATCGGAACAAGTTGCACTACATCGACTTCCAGGGCGAGACCTTCTCCGTGAAAGGGCCGGCTATCGTGCCGCGCCCGCCCCAGGGCCAGCCCGTGGTGTTCGGCGCCGAAGGCTCGGTCGACGTCCGGTTCGTCGCCGCCGATTCCGTCGCGACGGCCGCCGAGGCGGCGGCCGCTGCACGCTCCGCCGGGGACCGGCTGATCTTCGCCGAGGTCGAAGTCACCCTGGATGCTGCCGGGGTCCCCGCCGTGCGACGATTCGGCGAAGCCACTCCCCGTTCGTCCGGCCGACTGGCATTCTCCGGTCCGGCCCCGGAGCTGACCGACCTGCTGACCGAGCTCAGCGCCCATCTCGACGGAGTGCGGCTGCACCTCGCGGTGATCGATGAGGACCTGCCCGTGCTCGCGCGCGAGGTGCTGCCCGCCTTGCTGCGCACCGGGGTCGCGCGCCGTCCGATCCCCGGTTCGACGCTGCGCGCCAACCTCGGGCTGACCCGCCCCGCCAACCGCTACGCGACCACGCGCTGATCCTCAGGAGATCGTTTCCGTGACCGACTTCCCGCGCCCCGACGCTCAGATCCACTTCGGCGTCTTCTTCCAGGGCGTGAACCACACCACGATCTGGTCAGACCCCTCCAGCGGCTCGCAGATCGATTTCGAGACCTTCCGCCGGGTCGCGCAGACCGCCGAGCGCGGCCTGTTCGACGCGTTCTTCCTCGGTGAGGGCCTGCGGCTGCGCGAGCAGGACGGCGCGATCCTGGAACTGGACATCGCGGGTCGCCCCGACGCGATCACCCAGCTCGCCGCGCTGGCGGGCATCACCCGGCACATCGGCCTGGTCGCCACGCAGAACACCACCTACAACGAGCCCGCCGACCTGGCACGCAAACTCAGCGGCCTGGATCTGCTGTCCGGTGGTCGCGCGGGCTGGAACGCGGTCACCACGGACAACGCCTGGACCGGCGCCAACTTCCGGCGCGGCGGATTCCTCGACCACGCCCTGCGCTACGAACGCGCCGCGGAGTTCGTGGCGACGGTGCGGGCGATCTGGGACGCCTGGGACGACGGCGCGATCGCGACCTCGCAGCAGAGCCCGTCGTGGGCGCGTCCGGAGGCGATCCATCCCGTGGTGCGCGCGGGCGCACACTTCGACGTGACGATCACCCCCACGCTGCCGCGCAGCGCCCAAGGGCATCCGGTGATCTTCCAAGCGGGCGACTCACCGGCAGGCCGCGATTTCGCCGCGGCGCATGCCGACGTCATCTTCTCCAGGCACGGAACACATTTCGACGACGCGCTGGCCTTCGCCACCGACATCCGCGCACGCCTGCGCGCGGCGGGCCGCCCGGAGGACGACATCCGCATCCTGCCCGGCACGCAAATCGTTCTCGCGGAGAAGGAATCCGAGGTCGAGGATAAGGTCCGCTGGGTGAAGAACGGGCAGTACACCGGCCAGACGGCGCTCTCGCTGGCCGGTCAGATCTGGGGCCGCGACCTGTCCGAGCTCGACCCCGACGGCCCGCTGCCCACCGACGACCCTCAGCCGCGCGCGATCTCGGAGACGCGCGGCGCACCGCGCTCCGGACAGGATCCGGTGGCCATCGCCCGCGCATGGCGCGCCAGGGCCGAAGCGGAGAACCTTTCCCTGCGGGAAGTCGTGATCGCCTCCACCGAACGCTCCGGCTTCGCGGGCACCCCCAGCCAGGTCGCCGACGAACTGGCCCGCTGGGTACGCCACGGCGCCACCGACGGATTCAACATCTCGCCCCATCTGGTCCCGACCGGGTTGGACGAAATCGTGGACTGGCTGATTCCCGAACTCCAGGAGCGCGGCGTGTACCGCACGGAGTACACCGGGACCACGCTGCGCGAGCACCTGGGATTACGCGAGCCGCTCACTCGGCGGAGCTGACCGAGGACAGCCACTTCCTGTCAGACAGACACGACCGTAACGGTTCGAGTCGTCGCCCGAGGTATCCGGAGCGGGTGCGGTGAGGATATCGGCTACCGCACCGCCGTACCACACTGTTTGGACCGGATCACCCCGCAGAGCACCGACGCATCCCATCCGTTCGAGGAATTCCCTGCCGAGCATAGAGACCCGTTGATGGTACAAATTCACCCTTATCGACCTAGCGAGATGCGTGCATAGACGTCCCATGAATAACAGAACTCGCGGCGCTCGAGTAGAACCATCGCCACCTCTATGACCGGTACATCCGCTCTGCGGTTGGCAGTATTTATTTCGACAAGATCAATAGGCATGGACGAGAGCCCTTCGGAGGCCGGGTAGGCAATCGTCACTGGGGAACGAATATCGACTCTTTGACTGGAGCTTCAGGCAAGACGGATAAGGTTGCCGAACGCAGCGCATCGCGAAGGTTTCGGACGCGCTCGGCGGGCGATACCTTGAAACCTATTGCACCACGAAGGTTGCCCAGTTGCTCGATAGTCAAGGTGAAGGAATTTTGATCCTGGAAAGCGCGCCGAGCAGCGGTGACGATTGAATCGAGCTGCTCCAGTCCACTCTCACCGTCATATGCGATTCGATCCAGTGTTAGATGCAGTCCATCCGAGGGGACCGGATAGAAGTACGTTGTGTCTATCGCTTGCTGACACTCTTTGGTCAGCGCGTGGAGGTCCGGAGCATGCTCAAAAGTGATGAACCAGTAGTAGCCCAGTGGCCCAACGCTACGATCGCGCCGTTTATCGTCCGCGTTACTCATCTCGCTCATCAATGCTCGTCATGTTCGCTAGCGCCTCTCGTACAGCACGCAGTTGTGACGCGTCTCCCCACCTGGCCGTGGCATCATGCACGAACTCCGAAACCCTGCGGGGAACTTGCATCATAGGCTTACCCGGTGACACGCCGAGGGCATCGAGCATGATGCTCGTGGCGGCATCCAAGTCGGCATCTTCGGCCAGGACGTGTGAGCGCGCCAAGTCGATCATCACCAGCGAACGACCCCATAGAGAGTTCGTGTCGTTCATCTCGGGCAAAGCAAGCTTTGCATACTGTTTGACCTTCTCTGGCATTGCCAAGGACAGATACGCGGTCGCCGCGTTCCCGGCCACTTGCGCTGGAGTGTAGCTTTCGAACGAGATACTGGACGGAACGACCGCCTGTGTGCTGTGGTGCGACAAGCTTTCGTATGCCTGATCGACCGCGCGGTGTACACCCTCGACATCACCGAGCTTTCCCATCGCCCGTGCGACCCCATTGATGGCAAGGCGGGCGTGCTGCGGCCCGCAACCAGCATGAGCCAGGCCGTCTTGTGCGTATCGCAGCGCCTCGTCGTACTGTCCCCGCATAGTATTCGCAGAAACTTTGCAGGCCGCGTGCCCATGCTAGGAGATTGTTGTCCTGCGCATAGTCGCCGAGCTGGACGGACTCTAAGCAATAGACACGGGCGAGCGAAAAATTTCCGGCCCCGACTGCGATGTAGCCAAGGAGTCCTGAGGTCTCACTCGCGATCTCGAAAAGTAGACCTCGCTGTCTCGGATGACCACACTCGTCAATGAGTTCATCAAGCCAGACACGCTGCTTTTGGAGGGCCGGAACCAACTTGGCTGGATCAATCGTTTCGTACTGCGCGATGGTCTGACGCGTACTGCTCTGCAGCTGCTGAAGAATCTCGGGATCGATCGAGCGGCTCAGCTTGTGGACGCGAGCCAGTACGGTGATCAACTCTGCACTGACCCCCGATCCCGACGTGGCGGCTCGGTGGCTTCACTGTCGTCTGTGTGTGACGTACTGATCGCCTCGCCATCGGCAGACGCAGCACTTGCATGCGTCGACCGCGGGATGGCGGCTGGTGCCGTGCCCTCCATGCAGACTCCCCTTCAGCCACGATTTGCTCGAACCGCGCCCGGTCTTCTGTGGTTGCTCGCTGGTCGAGCGTGATGTCCAGGATGGCCTGTGTATTCGAACGCGGCCTGACCGAGCTGAGGCCCGTCCGCCAATTGTTGACAGTCGTCGTCTCCAGTCCCAGCAAGGCGGCGAAGTCTCGAACCGATCGCCTCATGGCTTCTTGCAGCGCCACCGCCTCGAAGCCCGTCCATGCCCGCCCTCTGACCATTGCCATACCTTACGATTTGCCGCCTGAGCTGGGGAAATGCGCACGTTAGACCATCGTTACCCGACCATTACACGGTCGCACCTGCCAACGGTCAACGGGCACGGTTGAACCGGTCCCCGGCGCCAAGCCGACGCCGCACCTCTAGGGCGGCGCATCCGCCCCGGTGAGCCGGAGTGGGTGGCGAAAGCCCTTGGCGCCGGGGACCGCGTTCAGCCCTCAGCCACATTGCCGGGAAGGTGCTCTTCGATGCCCTATGCGACTCACGCTGTCCACCGGCCTCTCCGCCCGTCCCAGCGTGTCCGGCACATCCACATCGAATCCGGTGCGCTCAGCCTGGATTACCAGGCCGGCGCCGAGCAAGCGCAGAACGTTGCCGACGAACTGAAGCAGGGCTTCCCGGAATTCGTGGTCACCGTCGATGACGAAGTCCGTGCCGATCTGCCGCCGCTGCCCGGCGCCGGGCTATGGGACTGAGCCCGATTCTGCCGCTTCCACCGTCAGTATCCGAGCCCGAAAGGAACCTATCCGTGCCGTCTGACTGTCAGCCGCCGAAGCGTTTCGTTCTCGGCATCACTCCGAATTCGCCGTCGGCCCTCGCGGTTCCGGCTGTCGAGGCGCGGCCCGATCAGCCGCCGGATGCAGGACCGTTCCTGCGGGGGTGTGCCGGAATGGAAGAGCCAAGGAGGATGAACCCACAGGCGGGAGGGGCGTCATGATGTACTCGGATCCGCTGCCGGACAGGACGTTTGTCCAAGCAGACGGCATGCTCGCTGAGTTCATTTGCCACGCGCATCTACTGGAGCTGACTGTTCAACGCGCTCGTGAGCTTCGGCACATCCATAGATTTCACCGCCCGGACGAGTGCATCGTGCATCTCGAAGTGGCCTCCATGCTGCTGATCGTGAGCGGCGACTGAGTTGACGACCTCAGTCGTTTGGATTCTGTGGCCGAGTTCGGTGCTCTTTGCCGCAGTATTGAGCTTTCGAGTCGGCGCCGATTGGAACTCGACCAACTCCGCTGGGCGGCATCGGGCAGAGATGGCACCGAGCCAGGACACTGGGGAATGCGAGCTGACGGACGAACCTGTCTCGGAAGACGGACGGGAGCCGGTCGGGGCCTCGGATATCCGATGGCGGAGCGTTGAGGACGATACGGAGGTACTCCCACGGCTACAGGATCTTCGGCCTTCGATGCGGCGCACGCCGATTCGGCGGCCTCCGTGGGTCTGAAGAACGCGAACGATTCAGCCCCTGAGAGGCCGCGCGAATTACTCGGCCGTATCAGCAGTGGCCAGCCTTCGAAGCCGACCGTGTCGCATTCCGCGCAACGCCTCTTGGCGTAGCGGCAGGTGGGCCACCATACCTACCAACCGAAGGTCGAGAACAGTTCACCCTCGGCGATATGCAATACCGCTGCGCGGCAGTAATCGATCATGCGGTCCGGCAGCGCATCTGCCGAGAACCACCGGAGCTCGTGGCACTTGTCGGGCTCCAGATTCGTCGGCGCACCTTGCCAGGACCGTACGGTGAAGAAGAACGCCATCCGGCCGCCGGAGGACGAGTTGTGCATGACGTGGCTGAACTGCACGTCGGCGGGCGAGATCGCGACGCCGATTTCTTCCCGCGACTCACGTATCAGGGCTTCGATGACCGATTCGCCGGCCTCCAGATGACCCGAGGGCAAGTGCCAAGCGCCGTCCTCGAATCCCGTGTTCTTCCGTCGGCCGAACAGCACTTCGTCGCCGCGGCGCAGAACCAGATGAACATCGCCGGTGACCTTGTGGCGCTCGGGCTCGGTGCTGTGACCGGAGTCGGCCGTGACGCTCATGCAGCGTAGTCCTTCCACCCGCATCGACTCTGTCGAACATGCGTCTTCCAGGCTCCCGAACGGAGTTCGGTGAATTCGAACCGCGCGAACGGCCGCAGGAACCCGATCGGAGCCGCCGTCTCGATCGGACGACGGCTCCGGCTTTCGCGTCTACCTCAGAGCACGGCTTCGATCGCCGCGACCAGTTCCGGCGCCTCGGGCGTCGTCCTGGGGCGGAAGCGGCCCGCGACCTTGCCGTCGCGGTCGATCAAGAACTTCTCGAAGTTCCACTGGATGTCACCGGCGTTGCCTTCGGCGTCGGGCGTGTCCACCAGGCTCTGGTAGAGGGCGTGCCGCTGTTCACCGTTGACGTCGGTCTTCTCGAGCAGGGGGAAATCGACGCCGTAGGTGGTGGAACAGAACTGCTGGATCTCCTCCGCGGTGCCCGGTTCCTGGCCCATGAACTGGTTGCACGGCACGCCGACCACGCTGAAACCGCGCGGGCCGAAGGTGTTGTGCAGTTCGACCAGGCCGGAGTACTGCGGTGTCAGACCGCATTTCGAGGCCACGTTGACCAGCAGGACGGCGCGGTCGCCGACCAACTCGGCCAGCGTCGTCGGCTCGCCGGACAGTGTGCGCAGCGGAACTTCTCGAAGGCTCATACGTATCCGTTCTCGATTCCGTGGATCCAACCCCGACGGCCACGCTACCGGATCGGCGGAATCCTGACCGCCGCGTGCGCGCCGGTGCAGAACCGCGCTCAGCGCAACCTGGTCCGGCGCATCAGCCGCAGCGACGTCAAGGTCATCTTCAGCTGCTTGTCGTACGGCTGACCCGCGCGCGCGGCGAGCACCTGCTTCTTGAGCACACCGACGTTCACCGTGTCGGTGTACTTCAGCAGCCCCTGGTCGCCGTGCCGGGTGCCTACTCCGGACTGCTTCAGGCCACCCGACGGCGTGCCTTTGGCGGCGTAGGTGGCGACGAAGCCGTCGTTGATGTTGATGTTGCCCGCTTGCAGCTGCGCGGCGATCCGCTGGGCGTGCGCGAAGTCCCGGGTCCACACACTGGCGTTCAAGCCGTAGTCGGTGGCGTTGGCCAGGCGCACCGCCTCCTGCTCGTCGTCGAACGGGTACACGGTGACGACCGGGCCGAAGGTCTCCAGCGTCGCGTGGGTCATCTCGGGGGTGACGCCGGTCAGCACGGTGGCCTCGTAGAAGGCCGGACCGATGTCGGGGCGCGCCTGCCCGCCGACGTGCACGGTGGCGCCTTTGGCCCGAGCGTCCTCGACGTGAGCGGCGACCCGCTCCAGATGCTGCGGGGAGACGAGGGAACCGAACTCCGGCGTGTAGTCGTAGGAGCCGCCGATCTTCGCGTTCAACTCGGCCGCGGCGGCGGTCAATCGGCGCAGGAATTCGTCGTGGATGGCGCGATGCGCGTAGATCCGTTCGATGTGCATGCACGCCTGGCCGGAGTTGGCGAACGCCGCGAACACCGCACCGGGTATCACCTCGTCCAAGTTCGCGTCGGCGAGCACGATCATCGGGTTCTTGCCGCCCAGTTCCAGGCTGCATCCGATGAGGTTGCGACCGGCCTGCTCGCCGACGATCCGGCCCGTGGCGGTGGAGCCGGTGAACATGACGAAGTCGACATTGTCGATCAGGGTCGGACCGATGTCGGGACCTTCACCGCACACCACCTGGACCAGTCCGCGGGGCAGCCCGGCGCGGTGCAGCAACTCGACGCCGAAGAGCACGCACAGCGCGGTCTTGTTGTCCGGCTTCAGCACGACGCCGTTGCCCGCCATCAACGCGGGCACGGCGTCGGACAGGGCGATGGCGAACGGGAAGTTCCACGGCGCGATCACCGCGACGAGACCTTTGGGACGGTGCTGCTCGGTCGAGCTGGTCAACAGGGGCATCGGGCCGCCGCGCCGCTTGGGCCGCAGCACCCGGCGCGCGGTCTTGAGGTAGTGGCTGATCACCATGGGCACGTCGCAGGATTCCTCGACGGCCATGCGGCGCGTTTTGCCGCACCCGATCTGAATGAGGTCGGCGATGGTCTCCACCTCGCCGAGGATCAGCTCGTGCACCCGTTCGAATACGCGCAGCCGCTGTCGCAGCGGCAGTGCGGCCCAGTCGGCTTGCGCCACTCGGGCTTCGGCGCAGGCGGCCAGGACATCTCGCGGCGTCGACTGCGGAAGCACGCCGACGGGCGCGCCGGTGTAGACCTCGGTCATCTCGAACGGCGCTGCGCTACCGTCGGCGGCGACCGAGCCGGTCAGCCGCGCCATCAGCTCCCCGGTGATCCGGGCGGGCAGGGCGGCCGTCGCCTTGTCGGTGTGTGCTGTGCTCATCGTGTCTTCTCCATGACGTCGGGCATCGCCGCAGGTGCCGGGCCGGACAGTGCGACTGAATTAGAACACGTTCCGATTTTGGTTTCATCGTATTCGCCCCGGCGCGCTGTGCCTACCTGCCTGGAGCGAAGATTTCCGCTCACTCGTCCGCGACGATCGACAGCGCCTGGGTCGGGCAGTAGCGGACCGCGCGCCGCACATCGGCCTGGGATCGCGGGTCCGTGACGGCATCCAGGATCTCCACTTTGCTGCGCTTGGGGACGTGGAACGCCTCCGGCGCCTCGTCCTGACAAACGGCGTGACCCTGACACAGGTCCAGATCGGCCAGCACTCGCATCGTCGGCTCTCCTTCTATTCCTTCGACTCCGCGCCGTCGGCGAGGGGACGTATCGGCGCCTCGGGTTGCACCTCGACCAGAACCAGGTGCGCGCCCCGGGGCGTGGACACCACGGCGACCACGGCGGCGGCCAGGTCGCTCGCGCGCAGCATGTACGGATGCCTGGCGAATCCCCAGGCTTTCCAGTCCTCCAGCACCGGGCCGACGGTCTCCGGCGTGGAGTCCATACCCATGCCGGTCAGGGTCGGGCCGGGCCGGACCAGCGACATGCGGATGCCGCTGCCCTCGAGCTCCATGCGCATCTGGGCTGCCATCGCTTCCAGACCCGCTTTGGCGGCGCTGTAGGCGCCCGTGCGGGGACGCGGCTCGGGCGCGCAGTCCGAGCTGATCAGCACGACGTCGCCGCGCTGCCTGCGCAGCATGCCGGGCAGCACCCGGTGCACGAGACGCTGCGCGCCGACGAGGTGAACCTGCACTTGGCGCAGGAACCGTTCCGGGTCCATCGCGTGCGCCTGGCCGAACTCGATGTCACCCGCGCTGGAAACCAGGATCTCGGCCGGACCGAGCGCTTCTTCGGCGGCTTGTACGAACCGCTCGATGGAGTCCGGCTCGGTGATGTCGAGCTGGTGGGCGAAGGCTTCGCCGCCGTCGGCGCGAATCTTGTCCGCGATTTCCGCGCACTGGTCTGCGCGTCGCGCGCCGAGCGCGACCGGGTGGCCGAGTTCGGCCAGGGCCACGGCGGTGGCCGCGCCGATTCCGGAGGAAGCGCCGGAGACGAGCGCGGGCCTGCGCTCGGGGTGAGGGGCGAATCTAGGCATTATCGGGTCTCCACGGTGATGGGCAGGTGCGCGAAACCACGCACGTTGGACGAATGAACACGCACGATCCCCGACTCCACGACCTCGAAGGACCGCACCCGCGACGCGAACTCCCCCAACGCGACCCT
>NZ_JAMFLC010000042.1:0-37701 GCF_023501985.1 Nocardia sputi
GTTACGGCGGCCATAGCGGTAGGGAAACGCCCGGTCCCATTCCGAACCCGGAAGCTAAGCCTGCCAGCGCCGATGGTACTGCACTCGACAGGGTGTGGGAGAGTAGGACACCGCCGGAACATCCTTCGAGATAGGGGACCCAGAATCTGGGTCCCCTATCTGCGTTTGAGCATCTGACAGAGCTCCGACGAACCTTGCCGCGCCCGCTCCCCACCGCGGGCGCGTGATTGAATCTGTGGGTACAACCTCTCTTCGCGACACCAAGAAAGGCAGCACCGTGCCGGAACAAAAC
Source organism: Nocardia sputi (assembly GCF_023501985.1). Classification (NCBI taxonomy): domain Bacteria; kingdom Bacillati; phylum Actinomycetota; class Actinomycetes; order Mycobacteriales; family Nocardiaceae; genus Nocardia; species Nocardia sputi. Next base: position 293 of record NZ_JAMFLC010000042.1, read on the forward strand.
GACGATCGGAAGCCCTTCCGGCGCGGCGCTCCCGATCCCGGGTCCGGTCGGCGCGGCGACAACCAGGACTCGGACAAACGCGGCGGGGGATTTCAGCGCCGCGCCGACTCCGGGGAAGGCGGGGGCTTCACCCGCCGCGGGGAATCGGGCGGACAGAGCCGACGGGACAGTTCATCCGACCGGGGTGGTCACCAGCGGCGCGAAAGTTCCGGCGGGTTCAACCGTCGTGGTGACAACGCGGGTTCCGGCCAGCGCGGTGGCTTCGGCGAGCGTCGTGGTTCCGGCGACCGGGGTGGTTTCAAGCGCTCTGAGTCCGGCGACCGGAGTGGTGACACCGGTGGTTTCCGGCGTGGCGGCGACGCGGCCAAGGGCGGCGGGTTCCAGCGACGGGACGAGTCCGCGGGCCGGAGCGGCTCGGGCGATCGTAGTGGATTCAAGGGCCGGAGCGATGCCGGAGAGCGGCGCGACGAGACGCGCGGTGGATTCCGATCCAGAGAGGACTCCGGTGCTCGCGGTGGGTCCGATCGTGGCGAGACGCGCGGTGGATTCAACCGGCGCCGTGAGGATTCCGGCGACCGTAACGCTGCCCGCCGCGGTGAACCGAGCGCGCGCGGCGGGTTCGGACGACGCGGAGATTCCGCGGAGCGCGGTGATGCGGGACGACGGGCTGACTCCGGCTTCCAGCGTCGAGATGACGCGACCCAGCGCCCTCGACCGGATCGCGATGCCCGCAGGGGCGGCGAAAACCGCGAGGATCGCGCTTCACGCGGTGACGCATCGCAGGATCGCCGTCGAGGCGGGGAAGGCGCCCGTGAGAGTGCGGGCCGTGCCCTCGACCGCCGCCCGCCGCGGCCGGAGGAGCCGGATCTGCCGGACGAGGTGCAGGCCGCCGATCTCGACACGGCAGTGCGCCGTGATCTGCTCAGCTTGGACAAAGGCAACGCCGAAACGGTCGCCCGTCACCTGGTGATGGCCGTGCGCCTGCTCGACGACGACCCGGGCCTGGCTCTCGCGCACGCCAGGGCCGCGCGGCAGCGTGCCGGACGGATCGCCGTCGTCCGTGAGACCGCGGGCGTGGTGGCTTACCACGCCGGCGAATGGGCCGAGGCATTGTCGGAACTGCGCACCGCGCGCCGGATGTCCGGCGGCTCCGGGCTGCTGGCCGTCATGGCCGACTGTGAGCGTGGTCTGGGACGCCCGGAACGCGCGATCGAACTCGGTCGCAGTGACGAGGCGCGCGCCTTGCGCGGCGACGAGGCGACCGAGCTGCGGATCGTCGTCGCCGGCGCGCGGATGGATCTCGGCCAGTACGACCAGGCCGTCGTTACCTTGCAGACCTCGGATCTCGATCCCTCCCGGACCGGTTCCGCGGCGGCCCGGCTCTTCTACGCATACGCCGACGCCCTCGTCGCCGCCGGCCGCACGGACGAGGGCCTCACCTGGTTCCTCAACGCCGCGTCGGCCGATCTGGACGGCGAAACGGATGCGGAAGAACGCGCCGCCGAACTCACCGGGGAAAACAACATCTGATCCTTGCGATGCAGAGAGCATTCGGCCGCGACGTCCACTGCGACGAGCGGTCTCAGCAGATCGAGGCGGAACGAACGGGCGGCTCGTAGGGCCACACTCGCTCACATCAGGCGCGCCGACGCTTTCCCTTCTGAGGTAGCGGTGGCGCGGTAGGCGCCTAGTGGTTGGTCGTGCCCCGTAGGTCGCTCGGCGTCCTACGGTCTCGGTTTCGCGGTGACCGCGTACACCCGTGGCAGGCTATTCATTCTGACGTGCGACGTGCCGAGACCCATGGTGCTGAGTTCGATCGGCAAGAGAGACTGTGATGGGCGCAGCGGGCAGATCGGATGCTCGTCTTGCCCTGCGGTCGCACGAGTCGCGCCGCGCATCTTGCGTGGCTCCATCGCGTGCCACGGCTCCGGCGATCCGGGAGGCGGGCCGACCGACCGTCTGGTTCGAGTATGGGGAAGCGTTCGCCGCGCGAGCTGGTTGTGGTGGCGGTCATACCCCTGGGGAAGGCGTGCGAGGAGGGGAGGAAGCCCAGCCCTCCTCTGCGAAAGTGCGCTGTGACGCTTGCGATCCGCAGTATCCGAGTGTCTGATGCCACGTCTTCCGGGTCCGTGGTCTGGCGTAGGGTTCGAGTGTCTCGGCCTCACCGAGCGGCTGTGCTGCCGGAGGGGTCCGGCGGTTATGAGTCGGCACGGCGCCGATCGGTGACACGGAGTGAGAGTGGTGTGAAGCGGCTACGAGATCGCTACCGAGCCCTGCTGCTGGATCTGGACGGCACGCTGTATCGCGGTCACGAGGTGATCGAGGGGGCGCCGGAGGCGCTGGCCGCGGCAGGACAGGCGGATCAGCGGCTGGTGTACGTCACCAACAATGCCAGCCGCGGGCCGCACGTCGTGGCCGCGCATCTGTCGGAACTCGGCTTCCCCGCGTCTCCCGACGACGTGGTCACCAGCGCCCAGGCGGCGGCACGGTTGCTGGCCGAGCGGCTCGGCCGGGGAGCGCGGGTACTCGTCGTCGGCACCGACGACCTGGCCGCCGAGGTGGACGCGGTCGGGCTGCGCGCGATCCGGCGCTTCGACGGCGACGCTCCCGCCGCTGTGGTGCAGGGACATTCACCCCACACCGCATGGCCGGATCTCGCCGAAGCGGCCTACGCCCTGCGCGCGGACGCACTCTGGGTCGCGGCGAACACCGACCGGACGCTGCCGAACGAACGCGGCCTCGCGCCGGGCAACGGTGCGATGGTCGCCGCGCTGCGCACCGCTTCCGATCGGGAGCCGATCGTGGCGGGCAAACCGTATGCGCCGCTGCTCGAGGACGCTCTCGTCCGGGCCGGTTCCCGCAGCGCCTTGGTGGTGGGCGACCGTCTCGACACCGATATCGAAGGCGCCAACCGGGTCGGGCTCGACTCGTTGCTGGTGCTCACCGGCGTCAGCACCCTGGACGAACTGCGCAACGCCCCGGTCGGGCAGATCCCGACCTATGTCGCAGACACCCTCGACGCCCTCAACCACGCGGTCGTAGCCGCCGAGCCGGGAGCCGACCTCGGCGAGTTGCTCCAGCGCAACCCGGGACGAGCTGTGACGGTACGCGCGTCGGATTCGGAAATCCGATAGCGTTGACGCCACGATGACTACTCCTATGCCTCGTCCGAACGGTCCCGGTACGGCCGCCGGTCAGCAAGGTCACCGCCCCGGGGCGCCCTTGCCCGGTCAGCACCTGCCGGGCGCGCAAGGGCGTCCGGAGCCCGCCGATCCGGATCGAATCCGTGGCGAGGTCGACAGTCTGCTCGCCGAACTCGACCGCCCCGGCCGGGCCGCGCCCGCGGCCGAGAGCGCGGAGGCCGGAGTCGACATCACCCGTCGCGCTCGCATCCTGGAGCAGGCACATGACGTGCTGGTACAGGCCTTGGCCACGGTGGACAAGATCTGAGGTGGCCAGACGCGCACGGGTGGACGCGGAGCTGGTTCGCCGCGGATTGGCGCGATCGCGAGAACACGCGGTCGAGCTGATCGGCGCGGGCCGCGTCCTGATAGCTGGAACGGTCGCGGTGAAGCCGGCGACCGCAGTCGAGGCGGGCACACCACTGCTGGTCCGCGAGGAGCCCGACGAGGTCTCCTGGGCCTCGCGTGGCGCGCACAAACTGCTCGGCGCGCTGGAGCGGTTCGAGCCGGAAGGGCTGTCGGTGCCGGGCAAGCGCTGCCTGGACGCGGGCGCCTCGACCGGCGGCTTCACCGACGTGCTGCTCGCGCGGGAAGCGCGGGAGGTCGTCGCGGTCGACGTCGGGTACGGCCAGCTGGTGTGGCGGCTGCGCAACGACGAGCGGGTCAGGGTCTTCGACCGGACCAACGTGCGCGGTCTGACACTCGAAACCATCGGCGGCCCGGTCGAAGTGGTGGTGGGCGACCTGTCGTTCATTTCGCTGAGCCTGGTGCTGCCCGCGCTCGCGGCCTGCGCCGCGGCAGGCGCCGACCTGCTGCCCATGGTGAAGCCGCAGTTCGAGGTCGGCAAGGAGCGGGTCGGTTCCGGCGGCGTGGTGCGTGATCCCGCGCTGCGCGCCGAAGCGGTGCGTACGGTGGCGGCGGCCGCCGCAGGGCTGGGCCTGCGCACTGTCGGTGTCGTGGCGAGCCCGTTGCCGGGTCCGTCCGGCAATGTCGAATACTTCTTGTGGTTGCGTAAGGACGGGCCGGTCGAGTTCGACGGCGAACAGGTCGCGGCGCTGGTCGAGCGTGCGGTTGAGGAGGGTCCACAGTGAACGCGCCGGGCCGGCGCCACGGCCGGGAGATTCTGCTGGTGTCCCATCCGGGCCGCGCGGAGATCATCGAGACCGCCCACCGGGTGGCGAAGATCTTTGCCGACGCGGGCATCTGCCTGCGTGTTCTCGCCGACGAGGCGGACAGCACGCGATTCGCGGCCGAGCCGGGAGGCTATCCGGTGTGCGTGGTCGAACACAGCCCGCAGGCCGCGGTCGGTTGCGAGATGGTGCTCGCGCTCGGTGGCGACGGAACCTTTCTGCGCGCCGCCGAGTTGGCGCGCCCGGCAACGGTGCCGGTGCTCGGTATCAACCTCGGCCGCATCGGTTTTCTCACCGAGGCGGAGGCCGAGCATCTGGACGATGCGCTCGCACAGGTGGTCCGGCGCGACTACACGATCGAGCATCGGATGACGATCGACGTCACGGTCCGGGTCGATGACGAGATCACCGACAGCGGTTGGGCGTTGAACGAGGCGAGCATCGAGAACGCTTCCCGCATGGGCGTGCTGGAAGTGGTGCTGGAGGTCGACGGCCGGCCGGTGTCGGCCTTCGGCTGCGACGGCATCCTCCTCGCGACGCCGACCGGATCGACCGCCTACGCCTTCTCCGCGGGCGGTCCTGTGGTGTGGCCGGAACTGGAAGCGTTGCTGGTAATTCCGAGCAATGCCCATGCTTTGTTCGCGCGCCCGCTGGTCACCAGCCCGGATTCGCGGATCGCGGTCGAGTCCGTGGCGACAGGTCACGATGCGATAGTTTTCCTGGACGGCAGGCGCACGCTCGCACTGCCCAGCGGGGGCCGGGTCGAGGCGTTTCGCGGCGCCGAACCGGTGCGCTGGGTGCGGCTGGACTCCGCACCGTTCGCCGACCGGATGGTGCGGAAGTTCCAATTGCCCGTGACAGGCTGGCGTGGCCGACGGCGAACGGAGAGCACGAGTGCTGACAGAGATCAGGATTGACGGCCTTGGCGTCATTTCCAAGGCGACCGCGCAATTCCATGCGGGCCTGACCTGCCTGACCGGCGAGACCGGCGCGGGCAAGACGATGGTGGTGACCAGCCTGCATCTGCTCAGCGGCGCCCGCGCGGACGCGGGCCGGGTGCGGCTCGGCGCGTCCCGCGCCGTGGTGGAGGGCCGCTTCACCGTCGACGACGTCAACGAAGCCGCCCGTGCCGAGGTCGCGCAGGTGCTCGAAGCGGCCGCGGCCGAGCAGGACGACGACGGCAGCGTCATCGCGATCCGCACGGTCGGCAGCGATGGACGCTCCCGTGCCCATCTCGGCGGCCGCGGCGTCCCGGCCTCGGTGCTGGCCGACTTCACGGCGCCGTTGCTGACCGTGCACGGCCAGAACGATCAGCTGCGTTTGCAGCGCCCCGAGCAGCAATTGTCGGCGCTGGACCGATTCGCGGGCGACACGGTGAGTGCTCTGCTGCGCAAGTACCAGGTGCTGCGCCGATCGTGGCTCGACGCCCGCACCGAACTGCTCGAACGGACCGCGCGCAGCAGGGAATTGGCCCTCGAGGCCGATCGGCTCAAGCACTCGTTGAACGAAATCGACGCCGTCGCGCCCGAACCCGGCGAAGACGTGCGCATCGTCGACGAGGTGCGCAGGCTCAGCGATCTGGATTCGCTGCGAGACGCGGCGGCCACCGCTCACGGTGCGCTCGCCGGAGCGGCCGACGCACCCGAAGACGGTTCCGGCGCGCTGGAAGCGCTCGGCGCCGCGCGCGCCCGCATCGAGGCCGCCGACGATCCGGCGCTGGTCGCGCTCGCGCCGCGCTTGGCCGATGCCATCGCGGTGGTGGTCGACGTGACCACCGAGCTGAGCGGGTACCTCTCCGACCTGCCTTCGGACCCGGGAGCCCTGGATTCGCTGCTCACCCGGCAGGCCGAACTGAAGACGCTGACCCGTAAGTACGCACCCGACATCGACGGGGTGCTCGCCTGGGCGCAGGAGGCGCGCAGCCGGCTCGGCTCGCTCGATGTCTCCGAGGAGGCGCTGGCCAAGCTCGCCGCCGAGGTGGAGACCGCCGCCGATCGGGTGCGCGAGGCGGCGAAGAAGCTGAGCGCCGCGCGGGCCAAGGCCGCGGGCAAGCTGGCGGCCGCGGTGAGCGCCGAGCTGGGTGGCCTGGCGATGGGGAAAGCGCGCTTGGAGGTCGAGGTGCGGCCGCTGCCCGCGAGCGCGCAGGACTCGGCGCCGCTCACCATCGACGGCCGGGAGTTGCACGCCGGGACCACAGGCGTCGACGAGGCGGAATTCCGGCTGTCGGCGCATTCCGGAGCGCAGTCGTTGCCGTTGAGCAAGAGCGCATCCGGCGGCGAGTTGTCGCGTGTGATGCTCGCGCTGGAAGTGGTGCTCGCCGGTTCCGATCACGGAGCGACCATGGTGTTCGACGAGGTCGACGCCGGTGTCGGCGGCCGGGCCGCGGTGGAGATCGGGCGCAGGCTGGCCCGGCTGGCGCGTACCCACCAGGTGATCGTGGTGACCCATCTGCCGCAGGTCGCGGCGTTCGCCGACACGCACCTGGTCGTCGACAAATCCGATAACGGCAAGGGCGCCGTGAACAGTGGCGTGCGTGCGCTCACCAACGACGAGCGGGTGATCGAACTGGCGCGCATGCTGGCCGGTCTCGACGACACCGAGACCGGCCGGGCGCACGCGGAGGAACTGCTGGCGACGGCGCGCGCCGAGAAAGCGGGCGCCGAGGCGGCGACGCGCTGAGCGCGCCGGTCAGCGCACCGCCTTCTGCGCGCCCTTGATGAACTGGCCGATCAGGTTCTTCAATCCGAATTCCAGCACCTTGGCGGGCACCGGCAGCTTCGGGTCGGAGTCCATCGTGTAGGAGACCAGGGTGCCGTTGTCCGCGTCGGCGAAGGTGACGATGCCGACGTGGCGTTTCACCGGCGCGCCCTTGACGATCTTGTACTCCATCCGCTCGCCGGGCACGAGCTTGGTGATCTCCTCGGTGACGCCGACCGGGCCGAGGCCGATCAGGTGCTGGGCGCCGACGCCTTCCCGTTCGGTGAGGCCGGGCTTGACCAGCTTGACCTGCACGGGAATGAAGGGGCTGATGCTCTCGCGGTCGGCGAAGAGCCGATAGACGACCTCGCGCGGGGCGGCGATGACGGCGTCGACGGTGGTGCTGGCCATAGGTTCTCCTCTTCGAACTATCTGTGACCGGCAGCATATAGCTACCGGGTGCGCCGCTCGGTGCACGTGTCGTCCGCGTCACACTCGGCGCGGAGCCGTGCGGGCTGGTGATCAATGATCGAAATGCCGACGGCAACCGGTCCTGAATCGGTTCGCGGATCTGCTCCGGGTCGAGCGGCGCAGCAGCCTCGCCAGAAACGTTGGGGTTGTCGCGGCGGCCGACAATCAGAACGGTTTATCGGCGCGGTAGCGGCTCGTTCGCTGAACTTCGAACCGGGCTGTAATGCGGCGCGTGGTCTGGTTGGAAACGCCGGTCGTATCGCCGCGGTTCACACGGCGGCGCGGACGATCGGGCCGAGTGTCATGATCGTCTATCCGCATTCTCGGATTGCTTGGGAAATCCGCTTTACCAGCATAAATATTGAAACTTATGTCGAGCGTCGCGTTGCATTCCGGTGCTGGCGGCCGGATGCCGGGCCTTGGTCGGGCGATCGTCAGACGGAGAAACGGTGGACGAATGCAGGCGATGAGACGGCGCGCCTCCACCAATGGTTGAGAGTTTGCCGCCATCATCGGCGCATGAGGATGCCGGCGCTGTTGTCGAGAAACACCGAAACGCTTCCTGGTCTGATCGGGACGGCCCGGGTGGATCGCAACACCCGGCGGCTGCTCGGGCGGGTCGGGCCGGGCGACATCGTCGTCCTCGACGAGATGGACCTGGACCGGACGACCGCCGACCGGCTGGTCGAGGCGCGTGTCGGCGCGGTGATCAACACCTCGCCGTCCATCTCCGGCCGCTACCCGAATCTGGGTCCCGAAGCGCTCGTGGCCAACGGGATCCTGCTGCTGGACACGGTGAGCTCGGACGCGTTCAAGAAGATCAAAGACGGCGTCAAGGTCCGCGTCGTCGACGGCGTGGTCTACGCCGACAAGCTGATCAAGAAGGAGCCGGAGGTCCTCGTCGAGGGCATCGAGCTCACCCGGTCCGCCATCGCGGAGCGGATGATCGAGGCGCGCAATGGACTGGCCGATCACCTGGAAGCCTTCGCGGGCAACACCATCGAGTTCATCCGGACGGAGAGCGCGCTGCTCATCGACGGCTTCGGCGTCCCGGAACTGAACCTGGTGATGAAGCACCGGCACGTGGTCGTCGTCGCAGACGGCCCGGATCACGCCGAGGATCTGCAGCGGCTCAAGCCGTTCATCAAGGAGTACGCCCCGATCCTGATCGGCGTCGGCCGGGGCGCCGACACGCTGCGCAGGCGGGGCTATCGGCCCGACGTCATCGTCGGAGACCCCGACGAGATCACTTCCGCGACGATGAAATGCGGCGCCGAGGTGATTCTTCCCGCCGACACCGACGGCCACGCGAAGGGGCTGGAACGCATCCAGGACCTCGGCATCGGCGCGACGACCTTCCCCTCCTCGGGTTCGGCCGCCGACCTGGCGCTGCTGCTGGCCGATCATCACGGCGCCGCGCTGATCGTCACGGCGGGAGCGCCCGCTTCGCTCGACGACTTCTTCGATCGCGGCCGCCGCGACAGCAATCCGGCTACGTTCCTCACCCGGCTCAAGGTCGGCACGAAGCTGATGGACGCGAAAGCCGTCGCGACCCTGTACGGCAGCCGGGTGTCCGGGATCGCCGTCGCGCTGGTGGTGCTGGCGGCGCTGGTCGCCGTGATCGTCGTTTTGCTGGCGTCCAACAGTGGCGGGGACTTCACGGACTGGGGTGTGGACACCTGGAACCGCTTCGCGCGGTGGGCCCAAGGGCAGTTCGGATCGTGGGAACTCTAAAGGGAGAACGATGATATCGATGCGCCGGCACGCCATCTCGATTGCCGCGATCTTCCTCGCACTCGCGATCGGAGTGGTGCTCGGATCCCAGACGCTCGCGGCCGATCTGCTGTCGGGATTGCGGGCGGACAAGACCGATCTGCGGCAGCAGGTCGACACCCTGACCGAGCAGAACCGCAGGCTCGGGGACCAGGCCGGCGCCGCCGACCGGTTCATCGCCGGATCCTCCGGTCGCATCCTCGGCGGTGCGCTCGGCGACCGCGGCGTCGTGGTGTTCACCACGCCGGACGCCGACCCCGGGGACGTCGACGCGGTGACCCGATCACTCGAGATGTCCGGCGCCGGCGTCACCGGCCGGATCGCGCTGACCGAGGCATTCGCCGACGCGACCGAGGGCGACCGCATGCGCACGGCCGTCACCAACGTCATCCCGGCGGGTGCGCAACTGCGTACCGGCGCGGTGGACCAGGGCAGTATGGCCGGTGATCTGCTCGGCCTGGTCCTGCTGTTGGACCCGGCCAACGGGCAACCTCGGGGCACTCCGCAGGAGCTCGAGCTGGTGCTGGAGACCCTGCGCGGTGGCGGTTTCCTCGCCTATGGCGACACGCCGGTCCGGCCCGCGCAGCTCGCGGTCGTGATCACCGGCGACGGCATCGACGCCGCCGAGAACAGTGCTGGGGCGAATCTCGCCCGCTTCGCCGGAGCCCTGCGTGGCCGTGGCGCCGGGGTGGTCCTCGCCGGTCGCGCCGGCGCCGCGGACGGGCAGGGGCCGATCGCCGTCGTCCGCGCCGACGCCGCGCTCGCGGCCCAGGTGAGCACCGTCGACAACCTCGAACGAGAGCTCGGCCGCGTCACCACCGTGCTCGCGCTCGGTGAACAGCTCGGCGGCGGCGCGGGCCGCTACGGCACCGGCGCCAAAGCCGCCTCGCTGACCCTGGCCGCGGTCCCGGGCTGAGCGGCCCGACGACTTCCGTCACCGCCGGAGCCAGGGGATTCCCGCGCCCGCTCGGGCCTCCGACAGCCGCTGCGGTGGGTCGCCCGGCTCCGGCTACCGGTCACCCGTGCCCAGCGTGACGCGACCCGGCTCACACTCGGGCCGCCGATGCTCTGATCGGCGGCCTGGCGACTGGTGAGCAAACTCGCGTGGCATTCGAACGGACGGGCGGATTCGTGTTACCGTGAAGACCCGTGGGTCAAACACGGATTCAGGCGCGAACGGCCACGAAGCACATCTTCGTCAGCGGTGGTGTCGCCTCCTCATTGGGTAAAGGTCTTACCGCCTCCAGCCTCGGTCAGCTGCTGACGGCGCGTGGGCTGCGCGTCACCATGCAGAAACTCGACCCGTACTTGAACGTCGATCCCGGCACGATGAACCCGTTCCAGCACGGCGAGGTGTTCGTGACCGAGGACGGCGCGGAGACCGACCTGGACGTCGGCCACTACGAGCGCTTCCTCGACCGGGACCTGTCCCGGGACGCGAACGTGACCACCGGGCAAATCTATTCGTCGGTCATCGCCAAGGAGCGCCGCGGCGAGTACCTCGGCGACACGGTGCAGGTGATTCCGCACATCACCGACGAGATCAAGCACCGGATTCTCGCGATGCGCGGCCCGGATCTACAGGGCCAGACCCCGGACGTGGTGATCACCGAGATCGGCGGCACCGTCGGCGACATCGAGTCGCAGCCGTTCCTGGAGGCGGCCCGCCAGATCCGCCACGACGTCGGCCGGGACAACGTCTTCTTCCTGCACGTGTCGCTGGTGCCCTACCTCGCGCCGTCCGGTGAGTTGAAGACCAAGCCGACCCAGCACTCGGTGGCGGCGCTGCGCAATATCGGCATCCAGCCCGACGCGCTGATCCTGCGCTGCGACCGCGAGGTCCCGCAGGCGCTGAAGAGCAAGATCGCGCTGATGTGCGATGTCGAGGTCGACGCCTGCATCTCCACCCCGGACGCGCCGTCGATCTACGACATCCCGCGCGTGCTGCACCGCGAGGGCCTCGACGCCTACGTGGTGCGCAGGCTGGGCCTGCCGTTCCGGGACGTGGACTGGACCGTGTGGGGCGACCTGCTCGACCGGGTGCACTCGCCGCGCGAGACGGTCGAGGTCGCACTGGTCGGCAAGTACGTCGACCTGCCCGACGCCTATCTCTCGGTGACCGAGGCGCTGCGCGCGGGCGGTTTCGCATCGCGTGCCAAGGTGAACATCCGCTGGGTGCCCTCCGACGAGTGTGAGACCCCCTCCGGCGCGCAGCACGCGCTGCGCGACGTGGACGCCGTGCTGATTCCCGGCGGATTCGGCATCCGGGGCATCGAGGGCAAGGTCGGGGCGATCCACTACGCGCGCAACCGCGGCATTCCCCTGCTCGGCTTGTGCCTCGGGCTGCAATGCGTGGTGATCGAGGCGGCTCGCAGGGTGGGACTCGCGGAGGCGAACTCGGCCGAATTCGAACCGGACACACCGCATCCGGTCATCTCCACCATGGCCGACCAGGAGCAGGCCGTGGCAGGTGAAGCCGACCTCGGTGGCACCATGCGCCTCGGGGCGTATCCGGCCACCCTGGCGAAGGGCTCGGTCGTTGCCCAGGCCTACGGCAGCGAGCAGGTCTCCGAGCGTCATCGTCACCGCTACGAGGTGAACAACGCCTACCGCGACAAGATCGCCGAGAGCGGGTTGAAGTTCAGCGGCACCTCGCCGGACGGGCATCTGGTCGAGTTCGTCGAGTTGCCCGCCGACGTGCATCCGTTCTTCGTCGCCACCCAGGCGCACCCGGAGCTGAAGAGCCGCCCGACCCGTCCCCATCCGCTGTTCGCGGCGCTCATCTCGGCGGCGCTGAGATACAAAGCGGCCGAACGACTCCCGGTGGACATTCCCGGTGAAGAACTCGCGGGTGCGACGGAAAAGGCGTGACGGCATGACCGACGGGGGAGCTGCCGAGCCGGGTAGCCACGACTTCGAGATCGTCTCCGGCAAGACCGTCTACAGCGGCGCCATCCTGGCGTTGCGGCTCGACCAGGTGCGGATGCCGGGCGGGCGGGTCGTCGAGCGCGAGGTGATCGAGCACCACGGCGCCGTCGCCGTCGCCGCTATCGATGACGACGACAACGTGGTGCTGATCAACCAGTACCGTCACCCGATCGGCAGGCGGCTGCTCGAGCTGCCCGCAGGCCTGCTCGACCTCCCCGGCGAGGATCCGCTCCTGGCAGCTCGCCGGGAGCTGGCCGAGGAAACCGGGTTGGCCGCCCGGGAATGGGCGGTTCTGGTGGACGTGGTGCTCTCGCCCGGATTCACCGACGAAGCGCTGCGGGTCTACCTGGCGCGGGATCTGTACGAAACCGACCGCCCGGAGCCGGAACTGGAGGAGGCGGACCTGGAAGTGGTCCGCATGCCGGTCGACGAGGCCGTCCGCGCCGCGCTGGCCGGGGAGATCGTCAACGCCACGGCGGTCGCGGGCGTGCTCGCGCTGGCGGCCGCGCGAGCGGGCGGCATCGACCCGAGGCCGCCGGACGCACCCTGGGACGGGCAGCCCACGGCCTTCCTCCGCCGCAAGGCGGAGGGGTCCGAAGACTGACCCGAAGGTGCTCGGTCGCGAGCTCGACGCCTATCTCGACCACCTCGCCGTCGAGCGCGGCGTCGCGCCCAACACCTTGGGCGCCTACCGGCGCGACCTCGGTCGCTATCTCGACTTCCTGGCCGGGCGCGGCATCGGCTCGCTCGACGGGGTCGCCGAATCCGACGTCGCCGAGTTCACCGTGGCGTTGCGCTCGGGCGGTGGCGGGCACCCCCCGCTGGCGGCGAGTTCGGTGGCCCGCGCGCTGATCGCGGTGCGCGGCTGGCATCGCTTCGCCGCCGCGGAGGGACTGACCGGCACCGACGTGGCGCACGCGGTCAAGCCGCCCGCGCCAGGACGCAGGTTGCCCAAGGCGCTGCCCTACGACCAGGTGCTGAGATTGCTGGAGGCGGCGGGCGGCGGGCCCGCTGAGGCCGCGGGAGGAGCCGACGGCGGACCGCGCGGCCTGCGTGACCGCGCGCTGCTGGAATTGCTGTACTCCACCGGCGCCAGGATCTCGGAAACGGTCGGCTTGGACGTCGATGATCTCGACATCGAGGAACGGGCGGTCGTGCTGCGCGGCAAGGGGGGCAAACAGCGCTTGGTGCCGATCGGACGTCCCGCGCTCGCTGCCGTGGACGCCTACCTGGTCCGTGGACGGCCCGTGCTCGCCGCGCGGGGAAAGGGCAACGCCGGAGCCCTTTTCCTGAATGCCCGCGGGGCGCGATTGTCACGGCAGAGTGCCTGGCAAGTCCTGCACACCGCGGCCGAACGCGCGGGTATCGCGGCGGTGGTGTCGCCACATACGCTGCGCCACTCCTTCGCCACTCACTTGCTCGACGGTGGCGCCGACGTGCGTGTGGTGCAGGAGTTGCTCGGCCACGCCTCGGTGACCACCACCCAGATCTACACCCTCGTCACGGTCAACACCATGCGCGAAGTCTGGGCCACCGCACATCCGAGAGCGCGGTGACCGTCTCCGCGAGTCCCTCTGGGGGAAGACGGAATCCAGAGCGGAACAAATCGGACTGCGGTCCAGTTGTTGTGGAGCGGGCGTGCGCATTCGATCGCGGCCTTCGGACCACGACGCGAGGAGAGTTGTATGACAGGGTCTTTCATCGTCCACGAGGCCGATGTCGAAGCGGTTCCGCTGCCCGGCGGCGGGTCGTTCCGGCTGCTCGAGGACAGCGAGAACTCCGGAGGGCTGTTCGGCGCCAATCGCCTGACTCTGGCCGCGGGCGCGGACGGCACCCGGCCACACCACCATACGAAGTCGACCGAGATCTTCTATGTGCTCGGCGGCGCGATGGAGTTTCTCGTCGACGGCACCCGGAGCGTGGTGGGCAAAGGTGGCCTGGTGGTGGTTGCGCCGGGCGTCGTGCACGCCTTCGGCGCCACCGCCGACGGGCCTGCTGAATTCCTGGCTGTGCTCACACCCGGTATCGTCCGCTTCGAATACTTCCGGCAACTCGGCCGGATCGCACGCGGGGAGGCGGACTGGGACAGCATGAACGAATTGCACGACCGGTTCGACGTTCATTTCGATGGCGGACCGCAATGGCGCTGACCAGGGCGGGCCGAACACGCCGCGCGCAGGCGCGGCACTCGAGTGCCGTCAAGCGGTAGCGTCTATTCAGAGCTGGACCGCACGAAAGCGAGGTCGGCCCTGATCGGCCTCGCTACGCTCGGCGAGGCAACGGGCAGGAACGTATAAGGAGCAGCGGATCGTGACTACAGCCGGCGCGGCAGAGCCGCCGATGGGTGCTGGGGCGGAGCCGCTTACGGGCTCGCGACCGGGTCCGTACTCGGAAGCCGCGGCGGAAACGCTGTGGGGCCACGGAGTGGAGCCGGTCCCGGAGGACGCGACGCTCGGTCCGACCGGACGGCCGTTGCGGCTGGTGCCGGACCCGCCGCCGGTCAGCGAGCACGGTGACGCGCTGATCGTGGCCATGTGCAACCAGAAGGGCGGGGTCGGCAAGACCACCTCCACCATCAATCTCGGTGCCGCACTGGCCGAATACGGCCGTCGCGTGCTGCTGGTCGATCTGGATCCACAGGGCGCGTTGTCGGCCGGTCTCGGTGTCGCTCACCACGATCTCGATTCGACGGTGCACAACCTCCTCATCGGTTCCAAAGTGTCCATCGACGACGTGCTGATGCAGACCCGCGTCGAGAACCTGGACCTGCTGCCGAGCAACATCGACCTGTCCGCCGCGGAGATCCAACTGGTCAACGAGGTGGGCCGGGAACAGTCGCTCGGCCGCGCGCTGGAGCCCGTGCGCGGCCGCTACGACTACATCCTCATCGACTGCCAGCCCTCGCTCGGCCTGCTCACGGTCAATGCCCTGGCCTGCTCCGACGGTGTGATCATCCCGATGGAATGCGAGTATTTCTCGCTGCGTGGGCTCGCGCTGCTCAACGACACCGTGGAGAAAGTGCGGGACCGGCTGAACCCGCGGTTGAGCCTGTACGGAATAGTGGTCACCATGTTCGACGCCCGACTGCTGCATTCCCGCCAGGTCATGGCGCGAGTCGTCGAGGTGTTCGGTGACCTGGTCTACGACACCGCCATCGCTCGGACCGTCCGATTCCCGGATGCCAGTGTCGCGGGCGAACCCATCACCACATGGGCGCCGAAATCCGGCGGCGCCGAAGCGTATCGGTCGATGGCCCGAGAAGTCATCCACCGATCGGGCCGGTGAGCGGCCGCTCCGACCCCTCGTCTGCGTCCCACAACGACCCGTCCGGCCAGGGGTCTCCCGCGGCCGGATCGACACCCGCGCCGGACGACCGTTCGTCCCACTCCGGTGGGCCGGACGAACCCGTGCGTCCGGTTCCCGCACTCGGGAACGCGGCGGCCGCATTCATAGCCGCGGGCCGGGACGCCGTGCCTCGCCGCCCGAACGCGGCCGTCGCCGGCGACACGGTTGGACGAACCGAACCGGTCAGCGCGGCTGCCCCACGTCCGCGGGAAGACACCGACCGACCGTTCGTGGACGTCTCCGATCAGCGCACCGAGGCGGCCGCGCAGGACGTCGCCGAGACGCGGGCCGATCGGTCCACCGACGCACCGGACGTTTCCGGTTCTTCGCCGGTCGCTTCTGGCTTGTCGTCGGTCGGGCCCGGTTCTTCGCCGATCGCTCCTGACTCGTCGCTGGCCGGGCCCGGCTCTTCGCCGGACGCTCTCGGTCCTTCGCCGGACGCTCTCGACTCTTCGCAGGACGCTCTCGACTCTTCGCAGGACGCTCTCGACTCTCCGCTGGACACTCTCGACTCTCCGCTGGACGCGCCCGACTCTCCGCCGAACGCACCGAGCTCTCCGCCGAATGCACCTGCTCCAAGCGGTGTTTCACCGGAGACCCAACAACCACCGGCGGCCGACCCGCAGGCATCCGGATTCCGGCTGCGCCTGAGCAACTTCGAGGGTCCGTTCGACCTGCTGCTCACCTTGATCAGCTCGCGCAAGCTGGACGTCACCGAGGTGGCGTTGCACAAGGTCACCGACGAGTTCATCGCCTACACCAAGGCCCTGACCGCGAGCATGGCGCGGCAGAACACCTTGCGGGCGGACAAGATCCTGGACCAGACCACCGAATTCCTGGTCGTGGCCGCCACGTTGCTCGATTTGAAGGCGGCGCGGCTGCTGCCGTCCGGTGAGATGACCGACGCCGAGGACCTCGAACTGCTCGAGGCGCGCGACCTGCTGTTCGCCCGGCTGCTGCAGTACCGCGCGTTCAAGCAGGTCGCCGAGTTGCTCGGCGAGCTGGAGGCGGCCGCGCTGCGCCGCTATCCGCGCGCGGTCGGCCTGGAGGAGCGCTACGCCGACCTGCTGCCCGAGGTTAGGCTGGGTGTCGGGGCGGCCGAGTTCGCCGCGATCGCCGCGGCGGCCTTCCGGCCCCGTCCGGTACCCAAGGTCGGGCTCGACCACTTGCATACACATGCGATATCGGTGGCCGAGCAGGCGGCGCTGGTGCTGGAGCGGCTCAAACAACGTGGTGCGGGTGCGTGGACCTCCTTCGGTGAACTTGTCGCAGACTGCGAGGTCCCGGTGCAGATCGTGGCCCGCTTCCTGGCGCTGCTCGAGCTGTATCGCGGGAAGACGATCGAGTTCGACCAGCCCGATCCGCTCGGCCCCTTGGCGGTGAGCTGGATCGGCGACGAAGCCGCGCAACAGGTGGAGACCGTGACTATCGAGGAGGACTACGGGTGAGCGAGCACAGCGCGCGATCGCGCACGACGGAGCCGGGCTCCGGCGAGGTGCGGTCGTGAGTGAGGCAGTGGTGGAACTCACCCCCGAGCCGCTCGAGGACGCCGATTTCCGTTCGGCGCTGGAGGCCATGCTGCTGGTCATCGATGCTCCCGCACCGGTTGACCAGCTCGCCGCCGCCCTCGGCGACACCCGGGAGCGGGTCGAGCACACGCTGCGCGCGATGTCCGCCGAGCTGTCGGCGCGGTCCAGCGGGATAGATCTGCGTTTCGTGGGTGACGGCTGGCGCTTCTATACTCGCAGCGAGTACGCGCCGTATGTGGAGCGGATGCTGCTCGACGGCTCCCGATCGAAACTGACCAGGGCGGCGTTGGAAACGCTGGCGGTGGTGGCATACCGTCAGCCGGTGACCAGGACCAGGGTCAGCGCGGTGCGTGGCGTGAACGTCGACGGCGTGATGCGCACACTGCTGGCCAGAGGTTTGATCGCCGAGGCAGGTGTCGACCCGGAGACCAACGGAACGCTGTATTGCACGACCGAGCTGTTCCTGGAACGGATCGGACTCGCTTCGCTCAGCGACCTGCCGCCGCTGGCGCCCCTGCTTCCGGGCGTCGACCTGATCGATGAGATCAACGAGAGCCTGGAGACCGACCCCCGGTACACCAGGTTGAAAAAACCCGCCGAGGCCGATTTGGACCTCGGCACCGAATAGTGACAGGACACGATGAATACCGCTCGCCGAGATGGCACACCGGATCGTAGGAAACGCGGAGCGCAGCCCGAACGGGGCGCTGGCCGCGACTCGGGCTCACGCGACGCCCGTTCGGCCCAGCGGGGGATCAACGCCCGCGGCGCCCAGCCGGGTGGCGCGGGCCGGGGTGCGGCGCAACGCGGATCGGCCCAGGCTCCGAGCCCGCAGCGGCATACCGCCGCCCAGCCCGGCAAGAAGAAGCCCAAGCCGCAGCGTCAGGTCGCGCAGCCGCCGCTGCTGAGCAACGCCAAGCCCGCGCGCCACCAGAATGTGGAGATCCCCGAGACCGGCGGCCACACCAAGCTCCCGTGGGGCGAGGGGGAGCGACTGCAGAAGGTCCTCGCCAAGGCGGGCGTCGCGTCGCGTCGCGCCGCCGAGGAGATGATCGCGCAGGGCCGCGTCGAGGTCGACGGCATGATCGTGCGCGAGCAGGGACTGCGCATCGACCCGCAGCACGCGGTCGTGCGCGTCGACGGCACCCGCGTGGTGGTGCGCGAAGAGTTGGTGCACGTCGCGCTGAACAAGCCCAAGGGCTGGCAGTCCACCATGTCCGACGATCTGGGGCGCCCCTGCGTCGGCGACATCGTCGCCGAGCGGATCGCCGCGGGTCAGCGCCTCTTCCACGTCGGGAGACTGGATGCCGACACCGAGGGGCTGCTGCTGCTGACCAACGACGGCGATCTGGCGCACCGGCTCATGCACCCGTCCTTCGAGGTCTCCAAGACCTACTTGGCGACCGTGCAAGGGGAGGTCAACAATCGCGCGGTCACCAAGCAATTGAAGAACGGCGTCGAGTTGGAGGACGGTCCCGCGAAGGTCGACCGGTTCCAGGTGCTCGAGCTGGGGGAGGGACGTTCCCTGGTGAAGGTGGTGTTGCACGAGGGGCGCAAGCACATCGTGCGCCGTCTGCTCGACGCGGTGGGCCATCCGGTCATCCGGCTGGTCCGCACCCATATCGGTCCGGTCGCGCTGGGCGACCAACGGCCCGGCACGCTGCGTGTGCTCGGCCGCGATGAAATCGGCAAACTCTACGAGGCGGTGTCGTTGTGAACGGTGTGGAGATCCCGGTGCAGGCGCCGGCGCGGATGGCCGGTACGAGCCCGCTGGTGGTCGCCATGGACGGGCCGTCCGGCACCGGGAAATCGAGCGTGTCGCGGCGGCTGGCCACCCGGCTCGGCGCCCGGTATCTCGACACCGGCGCCATGTACCGGGTGGCGACGCTGCGCGTGTTGCGGGCGGGCGTCGAACTGACCGACACCGCGGCCATCGCCGCCGCGGTCAAGGAGCTGCCGCTGTCCATCGGCACCGACCCCAGCCGCGAGGTGATCGAGCTCGACGGCGAGGACGTCCGGTCGGAGATTCGCGGTGACGCGGTCACCAAGGCCGTGTCGGCGGTCTCCGCGGTGCCCGAGGTACGTGACCTGCTCGTCGCCATGCAGCGCGACATCACGGCTGTCGCGGGGCGGATCGTGGTGGAGGGCCGCGACATCGGCACCGTGGTGCTGCCGGCCGCCGACGCCAAGATCTACCTGACCGCCTCGGCCGAGGCGCGGGCACACCGGCGCAATCAGCAGAACATCGCCGAGGGCCGGGGCGACGACTACGCGGGCGTGCTCGCCGACGTGCAGCGCCGCGACACGCTCGACTCGACCCGCAAGGTGTCCCCGCTGCGCCCCGCCGAGGACGCGGTGCCGGTCGACACCAGCGACCTGTCCATGGACGAGGTCATCGACGAGCTGTATCGCGTCGTCGCGCGGCAGATCTCGGCGACCGGTGCCGGAGGTACCCGATGAACGAGGACGTGCTCGCCGGCGACGGCGTCTGGAGTGACGAAGCCGACTGGGAGCTGGCCGGGCTCGAGGGCGAATTCGAGGACCAGACGCACGTCGCGATGCCGACGCTGGCCGTTGTCGGCCGCCCGAACGTGGGCAAATCCACGCTGGTGAACCGGATTCTCGGCCGCCGCGAGGCGGTCGTGGAGGACATTCCCGGGGTGACCCGCGACCGCGTGTCCTACGAGGCCAACTGGGCGGGGCGGCGCTTCCTCGTCCAGGACACCGGCGGATGGGAGCCCGACGCGAAGGGGCTACAGCAATCGGTGGCCCGGCAGGCCGAACTGGCCATGCAGACCGCCGACGCGATCCTGCTCGTGGTCGACGCCGTCGTCGGCGCCACCGCCACCGACGAGGCGGCGGTGAAGAAGCTGCGACGCTCCGGCGTCCCGGTCATCCTGGTGGCCAACAAGGTCGACGACCAGCGGGTGGAAGCCGAAGCAGCGGCGCTGTGGTCGCTCGGACTCGGCGAGCCGCGCATGGTCAGCGCCGCGCACGGCCGCGGCACCGGCGACCTGCTCGAC
Source organism: Nocardia sputi (assembly GCF_023501985.1). Lineage (NCBI taxonomy): Bacteria > Bacillati > Actinomycetota > Actinomycetes > Mycobacteriales > Nocardiaceae > Nocardia > Nocardia sputi. Next base: position 20,371 of record NZ_JAMFLC010000042.1, read on the forward strand.
GACGTCCTCGCAGTGCTCCCCGAGACCCCGCGCGAGGGGACCGGCGGCGCGGGCCCGCGCCGTGTGGCGCTGGTCGGCAAGCCGAACGTCGGTAAGTCGAGCTTGCTGAACAAGCTGGCCGGTGACGAGCGCTCGGTGGTGCACGATGTCGCGGGCACCACGGTCGACCCGGTCGACTCCCTCGTCGAATTGGGCGGCAAGGTCTGGAAGTTCATCGACACCGCGGGGTTGCGCCGTAAGGTCGCCAACGCCAGCGGCACCGAGTTCTACGCTTCGCTGCGTACCAAGTCCGCGCTGGAAGCATCGGAGGTGGCGATCATGCTGATCGACGCCTCGCAGCCGATCACCGAACAGGACCTGCGGGTGATCAGCATGGTGGCCGATTCCGGGCGTGCGCTGGTGCTGGCGTTCAACAAGTGGGACCTGGTCGACGAGGATCGTCGTCTGCAACTGGACCGCGAGGTCGACCGCGATCTGATCCGGGTGCCGTGGGCGCAGCGGGTGAACATCTCCGCGCACACCGGCCGTGCGGTGCAGAAGCTGGTGCCCGCCATGGAGACCGCGCTGGAGTCGTGGGACAAGCGCATCTCGACGGGCAGGCTGAACACCTGGCTGAAGGAAGTGATCGCCGCGACTCCGCCGCCGATGCGCGGCGGCAGGCTGCCCCGCGTGCTGTTCGCCACTCAGGCGACCACTCGGCCGCCCACGTTCGTGCTGTTCACCACCGGCTTTCTGGAGGCGGGCTACCGGCGCTTCCTGGAACGCAGGTTGCGCGAGGAGTTCGGCTTCGACGGCTCACCGGTCCGCATCTCGGTGCGGGTGCGGGAGAAGCGGGATCGGTCGAGGAAGTAGGAGCGCGCGTGCGGGGGTGGTCAGGGGTGGCGTCGCTGCGACCAGGGCTGATCATCCCGCGGTGCCACCGGCGAGGCCGCCTTGCACGCGCAGGACACCGTGCTGGCGATCGCCGCGCGCGAGGGTGACCTCGTGCGTGGCGACTGTTTCGGCGCCGTACTGGCCTGCCGTACCGCGATCGTTGCGCCGACTATCGAACACCGGGTGGTCCGCGGCGTCGCCGATGGTGTGCCGATGCTCTTCGACGCAGAGGTCGCCGTGGGCGTCGAACGGGGGCCGATCCCGCGGCCCGGCGACCGGATTTCCGTATACCCACCCATTTCCAGTAGAGTGGCTAACTATTGGCGATCTACCTTGATGTCGGGCATTTGACCAATGTTGCTGATGAGATGAGTTATCTTTCAGCTAGATGACGATATGGCCATGTCGATCGCGATGTCAGCAAATGACTGGCATCATCCGGTTATGGTCATTCCCAGCGTGCTGCCGGAACCCCCAGCCGTCCTGACGCCGTTCGAGACGGGATGGCCCGTACGTCTCGCCGATACCGACCGTGACCAGCGCCTGCGGCTCGACGGTGTCGCGCGCTACCTGCAGGACGTCGGGTACGACCACCTCGATGTTCTCCAGGACGGCGATATCCACCGACTGTGGGTCATCCGCAGGACGGTGATCGACGCGCTCAAACCGCTCGGGTTCGGCGAGTGGGCGACGCTGCGACGCTGGCCTTCGGCGACCTCGACCCGGTGGTGCACGATGCGGGTTCAGGTTTGCGGCAGCGCGGGCGGTCTGGTGGAGACCGAGAGCTTCCTGATCCACTTCGGCACCGAGTCGGGCGTGCCCGCGCGGATGAGCGACCGGTTCCTGGCACCGATGCTGGCCTGCACGACCGAGCACCGGTTGCGCTGGAAGGCCTCGCTCACCGATCCGATGCCCGCGGCAGGCGAGCCCGGCGTCCAGATCCGGCCTTTCCCGCTGCGGGTCACCGACATAGACCTGCTCGACCACATGAACAACGCGGTCTACCTCACCGCGCTCGAGGAGGTCCTCGCCGATCACGCCGAACTGAAATCCGGTCCGCACCGCGTGGTGATGGAATACGGGAAGCCCGTGCGGTCCGGGGAGCACGTCGACCTCGTCACTCGCTGTACGGACTCGAGCCTGGACGTATGGTTCGCGGTCGGCGCGGACTGCCGGGCGATAGCCCGCGTCACCCCGCGCTAACGCGCCAACGCCTCGACGGTGGCGTGTGCGCCCCTGGTGTGCAGTGTGTCCAGGGCCGCCAGATACGCGGTCACGAACCGGGGGTGGTCGATCAGATCGCCGAACAGCGAACGTTCGCCGAGGAAGGCGGTGGGCTGCTCGCGTTGCCGCCGGGCGAGGGGAACCAGCCGGTCGGCGAGCCGGTCCACGATCCGGATCGGCTCGCCTTGCTCGTCGACACCCTCGGCGTAGCGCGCCCAGCTCGCGACAACCGCTGCGGCACAATCGATCTCGCCGTCGGCAGCGAGTTGCGCCCGCACCACCGGCAGCAGCCACTTCGGAATCCGATCGGAGGATTCCGCGCACAATCGGGCTATGGTGTCGCCGATCGCGGGGTTGGCGAACCGGTCGAGCAATGTCCGCTTGTAGGCGTCCAAGTCGACACCGGGTACCGCGCGCAGCGTCGGTGTCGCCTCGGCGTCCATATAGCGCGACAAGAATCGCCGAAAGGCCGGATCCCGCGCGGCTTCGTGGACCAGCCGGTAGCCGCTCAGGTATCCGAAGTAGCACAGCGCTTGGTGGCTCGCGTTCAGCAACCTCAGTTTCATCAGTTCGTACGGGGTGACGTCCGCGACGACCTGTACGCCGGCTTCCTCGAAGGCCGGACGGCCGAGTTCGAAGGAATCCTCGAGCACCCATTGCGCGAAGGGCTCGGTCACGACCGGCCAGCGATCGATGAGCCCGTAACGCCGCTCGATCTCACCGCTCGCCTCGGGTGGGGTCCCCGGGGTGATCCGGTCCACCATCGAATTCGGGAAGCGCACGTGCTCCCAGATCCAGGATCCGAGTTCGGGATCGCGCAGATCGGCGAAGGCGCTGAACGCGCGGCGCGCGACGTTCCCATTGCCTTCGATGTTGTCGCAGGACAGCACGGTGAACGGTGCGATTCCCCGGGATCTGCGCCGGGCCAGCGCTTCGGTGAGGTGACCGAAGACGGTGGCAGGCGGGGAATTTCCGGCGAGATCGGCGCGAATCGCGGGATCGTCGGCGTCGAATTCCCCGGTGGCGGCCGCGATCCGGTACCCACCCTCGGTGATGGTGAGCGAGACGATCCGGGTGGCCGGATCGGCGAGTCTCTCCACGACGACCTCGGGATCGTCCGGGGCATATCGGTACTCGATGATGGAGCCGATCACGCGCGTGGTCCAGGCGCCTTCCGGCGCGACTGCCGACAGTGTGTACAAGCCATCCTGCGCCCGGAGCACATCGCGCATGTGGCGATCACCGGGCAGGACGCCCACCCCGCAGATGCCCCACTCGTGCCCGAGGCCGCGTTCGAGCAATCGGTCGAGGTACATCGCCTGGTGCGCGCGATGAAATCCGCCGACGCCGAAATGCACTACCCCCGTCTTGATCCGGGAACGGTCGTAGGTCGGTGTCGAGACGCGACCGCTGAACTCCGTCATTGTCGCCGCCCGTAAGGGCGTTGCCGTCCCCTCCGGCATCCCGCACCTCCCGTGTCGTGTGGATCACACCATATCCCCGAGTAGCCATCGCTCGACGGCCATCCGGGTGTCCTCCTCGACGAGATCGGCGTTGATCGCGGCGGCGGCTGTTACGCCACCGGCAGCGGATTGCACCACCCCGGCGACGATGTCGGTGACGTTGCCCGCCACCCACACGCCGGGAACCGAGGTGCGTCCAGCGGCATCGGCCACCACATGCGTGCCCGCTCCTGACGGGTGCTCGGCGGTTTCGACGCCGAGGGCGAGCAGCAGCGCATCGCGTGCGACCAGCCGAGGCGCGAACGCCAGCGCGGCGATCGGCACGACCGGCCCGGATTCCAGCCGAGCTCCCGTGATGTGGTCGTTCACCACCTCGAGCGCGCGCACCGCACCCTCCACCACGGCGATGCCGCGAGCCGCGAGCTGCTCGGCCTGTTGCGCTGTCGGCGCGGGAGAGGTGTGCCGAAGCAGCGTCACCCGCGAGCTCCACTGGCGGAACAGCAGCGCGTGGTGCACCGAGCCGAGCACGCCGATCGGCTGGTCGCGGATCTCCCATCCGTGGCAATACGGACAGTGCACGACGTCGCGGCCCCACCGTTCCCGCAAGCCGCTGATCGGTGGCAACTCGTCCGCCAAGCCGGTGGTGACGAGCAATCGGCGACCGCGCAGGCGCTCACCGCGGTCGGTCTCCACCACGAACCCGCCTGGCGTCCGTTGCGCGGACACCGCTCGCGCGTACCGTATCCGCCCGCCGTACTGCTCCACTTCCCGCGCGCCGATCGTCACCAGCTCCGCCGGTGGAATGCCGTCGCGGGTCAGCCACCCGTGCACTCCCGCGGCGGGAGCGTTGCGCTGCTCGCGCGCGTCGATGACGAGCACCGAGCGGCGCGCCCGCGCCAGGGTCAACGCCGCCGACAACCCGGCCGCGCCGCCGCCGATCACCACCACGTCCACTTGCTTTTCCTCAGCCATGCCTCACCGTGCCGACAACAGGCGCGCATCGGCAACTATTGTTGCCATTACGGCAAATCGGGCCGAGCTGTCTCCGCTCGTAACACCGGTGGACCGCACCCGCTACCCGACCGAGACGCACCCGTGCGACTTGCCGGGGCGACCACCCACTCTTCCCGGTCGGGGAACCTACCGGGAGGTTTATCGCCGCATGGCTGGGTAGACCGTCGATGTCCGGATCGACGGCAGAAAGGCTCAGAGCGATGTCCCAACCCATCACCAGCACCTTGGACCCGGAGCAGCAGCGCATCGCGGGCGAAACGCTGCAGGCCACGGTGGTCGACCTGATCGACCTGTCGCTGATCGCGAAGCAGGCGCACTGGAACGTGGTCGGCTCCAACTTCCGCTCGGTGCACCTGGCGTTGGACGAATTGGTCACGGTGGCACGGGAGTTCACGGATTCGGCCGCGGAGCGCGCCACCGCCGTCGGAGTCAGCCCGGACGGTCGCGCCGCGACCGTGGCCAGGGATTCCGGCACGCTCGGCATGGGCGAGGGCTGGCAGCAGGACACCGACATCATCGACACGATCGTCGGCAACCTCGCCGCCGTGATCAAACGGCTGCGTGAGCGCATCGCCGCGACGGAGAAGGCCGATCCGGTGACCCAGGATCTGTTCCTGGCGATCGCGGGCCGGCTGGAACAGTTGCACTGGATGTGGCAAGCGCAGCTCGCCACGGTCTGATGCGTCTTATCACGTGCGCGTTCGGCGCGGCCGCCACCGAGACCACCGCGGTCGCGGTGCGGATCCCCGCCGACCCGCGACACCTTGCCTTGGTCCGCGGGATGGCCGACACCGTGTGCCTGGTCGCCGACTTCCCGCTCGACGCGGCCGCGGACATCCGCCTGGCGATCAACGAAGCGGCCACGATGCTGATGGCAGGCTCCGTGCCCGGCTCGATACTCGGTTGCGAGTTCACCTACGGCGTGGACCGGATGAGCGTGCGCGTCGACGCCGTCGCGGCCTGCGACGAGCTGCGCGGCGATCCGTTGAGCTGGGAGTTGGTTCGTATGCTCACCAGTTCCCTGTCGATTTCTCGTGACCCTTTTGATTCGGAGATCGGCGGGTATCCGACCGTTATCGAATTCAGTTGGGAACGAGGACCATTTGATGACACGTGAGTTCACGACCGACGGAAATGGCACGACGGGCCGGACGCGCGCGGGCGACAGTTACGACAACATCGAGCCGTGGTTCGAGAAGATGGCCGCTATGGCGGAGGACGATCCGCACCGCGCCGCGTTGCGCGAGGAGGTGACGCGGCGCTGTCTTCCGCTCGCCGAACACATTGCCCGCAAGTTCTCCGGACGCGGCGAGTCCTACGAGGACCTGCTGCAGATCGCCCGGGTCGGGCTGGTGCTCGCGGTGGACCGTTTCGACGTCTCGCGCGGCAGCTCGTTCCTCGGGTTCGCGGTCCCCACCATCATGGGCGAGGTGCGCAGGCACTTCCGGGACAACACGTGGTCGTTGCGGGTGCCGCGGCGGCTCAAGGAGATTCAGCTGCGTATCGGCCCGGCCACCGAGGCGCTGTCGCACCGGCTCGGGCGGATGCCGACGGCCAGGGAGATCGCCGCCGAATTGGACGTCGAGATCGGCGAGGTCACCCAGGCGCTGATCGCAGGCAACGCCTATCAGACCAACTCACTGGACACGGGGGGCCGCGAGGACGGCGATGGCGCGCCGCAAGCGCTCGCCGACACGCTCGGCGCCGAGGAACCGTGCTACAACCTGCTGGAGCAGGCGATGGCGGTGCGCCCGCTGATCGCCGAGCTGCCGCAGCGCGATCGGCAGGTGCTGATCATGCGTTTCTTCGAGTGCCGGACCCAGAGTCAAATCGCTGAACACCTGGGCGTCTCCCAGATGCAGGTGTCGCGCATACTCGCCCGGATACTCGCGGACTTGCGCGAGCGCGCGCTGGGCTCCGACGAACTCGCTACACGCGCGGCCTGACTTCCCTACGTGCGCGGCCGGGCGGCCGAGCCGGTCATCGGCGTGGCGGAGACCTCTCCGCTCCAGCCGCACGGCAGGGCGCAATTGGCGATGACCTTGGTCTCCCGCTCGCCGTTGTCGTAACGCAGCGTGGTGGTTTCCGCGTAAGCGGGATATCCACACGCTCGGCATTTGCCGAAGAAATCGAGGATCTCTTCGGTGCGGGAGTGCGCGATTCGTCGGGCGGGCTTGTCGTCCATAACCTCTCCAGCCAGCGTGCGGTCCTGCCGAGCAGGCGTCTGAGACGTTACGATCGGCCCGCGGGCGCCCACTGGGAATTCCGTGTTCGTTGGGTGGATTCACAGGCGCCGCGCGGGACGATTGGGTGGGTTCCCAGCTTCAGGTGAATGCTGGGCAATCGCAGGGTATTTCCTGCGTATCGCTGGTAGTGGCGGCGAAGCGGGCGCTACTTGACCTCGCCTGTGACTGACGTTACAAAGGAGCTACCCGCCGACCCGAAGTTCTTCGAACCGGCCGACGAGAAGTGCACAAGTTGGTTACCGATGTCATCGATGTAGTCGCGGAGTTCGCGATCGCCCGCAAGACCATTTGGGATCTGTTGCTCGAACCACAGACGTATCCGCGCATGTTCACCGGAATCGGCGCGTGCGAGCAGATCCAATCCGCCGACGGCAACGTGGTCTGGCAGATGCGTGTCGGTACCTACCAGACCGGCATCCGCACCCACCAGATCCGGCTGAGCGTGGGCCGGTGGTACGAGAGTTTCGAGATGCAGTACGCCGCGCTGGGCAGCTTCGCCTCGGTGCGGTTGCACGGTGACGAGGAGCGCACCAAGGTCACGGTCACCTATTTCGCGCCGAGCCGGGTGCACCCACGCGTGGCCGAGCTGTCCAATGTGGCGATCGCGGAGTGGACAAAGAGCGGACTCGAGCGGGTAGCCGACGTCGCCAAGGGCGCACGGACCTCGTTGGTGGTCAACGGCGAGGATTCGCCGATCCTGCGCAACGCGGGCGTAGCACGGCAGATGGTGGCCACCGGTGTCGTGCTGCCGGTGCGGCTCGATCGCACCGTGAAACAGCTGCGCTCGCTGGCTAAATGGGGTTTCAACCTGGCGGGCGGGTACGCGGCGGGCGCGGCATACGCGCCGGAGCGCGCCGCGATCATCGATGACCGCGGCACCCGGTCCTTCGCCGAAATGGACGAGCGGACCACCGCGCTGGCCGCGGCGATGGCCGCACACGATCTCGGCCCCGGTGACGCCATCGGACTGCTGGCGCGCAACCACGCGGGCATGGTCGAATGCATGGTCGCCGCGGGCAAACTCGGCGTGGACGTGGCCCTGCTGAATTCCGGGCTCGCGGGGCGCACCATCGAGGAGATCGTCCAGCGAGACCGGCTGTCGGCGCTGTTCGTCGACGGTGACCTGGAGGAGTTGGTGCGCTATCTGCATGCCGACATCCCGCGCTACAACACCGACGAACGCCCGCCCGCTCCCGACCGGACGACCGTGGATCAACTCGTGGCCGAGGGGCACACCACGTTTCGCACGCCCGCTCAGCCCGGGCGGCTCATCGTGCTCACCTCCGGGACCAGCGGGACCCCGAAGGGGGCACGCAGGCCGCACCCGAAGGGTTTCGGATCCATTGCGGCATTGCTCTCGCGCATCCCGATGCAGATGGACGAAACCATGCTGATTCCCGCGCCGCTGTTCCACACCTGGGGGCTGGCCGGTCTGCAACTGAGCACCGCGCTGCGCGCCACTGTGGTGCTCGCGGAACGCTTCGACGCCGAGGACTGTCTGCGCCGGATCGCGGAGCACCAGGTCAACACGGTGATCGTCGTGCCGACCATGGTGCAGCGCATCCTCGATCTGCCCCCGCACGTGCGCGCTCGCTACGACACCTCCAGCCTGCGGCACATGATCAGCTGCGGGGCGCCGCTCGCTGGGGCGACCGTCGAGCGTTTCATGGACGCCTACGGCGACGTCCTCTACAACGTCTACGGGTCGACCGAGGTCTCGTGGGCGACGGTCGCCACCCCGGAGGACCTGCACACCTCGCCGACCACGGCGGGCCGCCCGCCGCTGGGCACCAAGGTCGCCGTGCTCGGGCCCGATCACCGCAGGTTGCCGATCGGCGCCACCGGGCATATCTTCGTCGGCAACCACATGCTGTTCGACGGCTACGTCAACTCGGCGCCACCGGACGAGGCACACGGGATGCTGGACACCGGCGACCTCGGCTATCTCGACGCCACGGGCCGGTTGTTCATCGCCGGACGCGACGACGAGATGATCATCTCCGGCGGCGAGAACGTCTTCCCGCGCCCCGTCGAAGAGGCGCTCGCGCACCTGCCGCAGGTCAGCGACGTCGCGGTGGTCGGGGTGCCGGACCGTGAATTCGGTCAGCGACTCGTGGCGTTCGTGGTGAAACGCGACGGAGCCGGGCTCGACTCGGACATGGTCCGCACCTACATCCGCAACCGCTTGAGCCGCTTCTCGGTCCCGCGTGACGTCACTTTCCTCTCGGCGCTGCCCCGCGGCGACACCGGCAAGATCCTCAAGCGCCTGCTCGCCGGTCCCGGCGCGACCCAACCGGATCTGCCCCCGTCGATCAACGGGCTCGGAACCGCGGGCTCGTCCTGATCCGCGAGCGGCGACCCGGCTCGCCCTGCGTGCGTCCCGAAAGGCCGTGGACCTGGCGGGTCAGTAGGCGGTGTCCTCCAGTTCGGCCAACGCGGATTCCAGGTGGTCGAGCAGCCTTGCCACGTCCGGCACGCTGCGGCGGCAGGCGACGATACCGACGTCGAGGCTGTCGGCGTTGCTGGTGAGGGTGATGTTCAGCGCCTGGCCGTCGAGCGGGATGGACAGCGGATAGCTGGCGTCGACCCGCGCCCCGTTCCAGTACTGAGGTTCCCGCGGGCCGGGGATGTTGGAGATGACGATGTTGAACGGGGGACTGGTCAGCGCGACCGTGGCCGGCAGCAGCAGCGACAGCGCCAGCGGGCTCAGCGTCAGCGCCGAGAGCGAGACCGCCTGCACCGGGGAGAGCGCCCGGTAGATCTCTTTGCTGCGGTGCATCGAGGTACTTATCGCCGCGAGCCGCGCCGCCGGGTCGGGTAGGTCGGTGGCGAGATTGCACAGCAGTGCGGCCACGGCATTCCCGCCGCCGTCGTCGGACTCGCGCCGCAGCGAGACCGGCACCATGGCGATCAGCGGCTTGTCCGGCAGTGCGACGTGTTCCAGCAGATAGGCGCGCAGCGCGCCCGCCGACATGGCCAGTACCACGTCGTTGAGCGTGGTGCCGGTCATCTTCTTGACCTGGCGGATCCGATCCAGCGGCCAGGAGCGGGCGGCGCAGCGGCGAGCCCCACCGATCGGGACGTTGAACATGGTGCGCGGGGCGGCGAAGGGCAGCGTCAATTGCTGCTCGAGCAGTGCGGCGCGAGCCAAGCGCAGAATCGAGGGAGCCGAGCCCGCCGCCCCGAGCAGCGCGCGTGCCCGGCTGCCCAGCGTGTGCCGCCGCGCCGTGTCCTCGCGGCGCCCGGGCGAAGGCGGGAGATGCCAAGGCACCAGCGCCTCGCTGGACTCGGGGTCGGTGGTCAATGTGCGCTGCAACAGGCGTTGGGCGCCGACGCCGTCGATGAGGGCATGGTGGATCTTCGAGTACAAGCCGACGCGGTCGCCGGCGAGCCCTTCGATCAGATGCGCTTCCCACAGCGGTCGGTGCCGGTCGAGCAGGGTGCTGTGCAGTCCCGCCGCCACCTCCGTCAGGGCGTCCAGGCCACCCGGTCCCGGCAGCGCCCGCCGCTGCACGTGATAATCGAGTTCCACGGCGCGGTCCACCGTCCAGGCCAGCTGCGGAGTGCCGAACAAGCGGGCAGGCCGCTTGCGGAACATGGGATGGAAATCCTCGTCGGCCGCCAGCGCCGCGTACGCGCGCCGGGCGAACTCGGGTCCGCAGCCGTCCACGGGGTCGAAGACCGACAGCGAACCGACGTGCATCGGATGCTCGCGTGATTCCGCCACGAGGAACAGAGCGTCTACCGGCGAGATGAATTCCATGGGCAGTTCCCTTCTGGCGACGCTGCGGCCGCGCCACGTTCTGGTTTCGGACGTGGAACAGTCGGCGACAAGCGTGCCGGAAGTGCTCATGGCGATGTGTGACCTACGCCGGTCGAACGACGATCCACAACCGATGATTCGATGCCGAATCCGCACCGGCTGGGCGGTTCGTCGGGGAATTGTGCGCCCGCGCGTCAGGACAGACGGCTGACCGGCCAATCCTGCGGAAGCTCGAGGCGCTGGCTGATCATGCTGATCGCGGCGTGCAGCGCTTGGATCTCGTCGACGCCGCTGGCCACGGACGCGCCCTGCTCGCTGATGTGGAACCGGCACAGGTGTTCGCGCCGGTCGGCCGCCAGATACGGCCTGCCGATGATGATCGACAGCGAACTGTCGGCGTCGCGCAGGGTGCGGGCCGCGATCAGGGCCTGCGATTCCTGCTCGGCTGTCGTGGCGGCGCGCGAGGGCCGCGCGGGGGCCGCGGGGAAGCAGGGGTCGGACGGCTCGGTCACCGCGAAGTGCGCGCCGTGACTGTTGGCCTGCCGTAGCTCCAGCGCGATCTCCTGGAAGGCGCGGTACAGCGCCGCGATGGAATCGGGACCATGCGCCCATCGCTCGCCGATTCCCTGAATGCGGAATCCGCACACCACGCCGGTGTCACCCGGCGCCATCTGTGGTTTCCCCACCTCGATCGCCACTTCCCGCGTCGCGTCGGAGACGGTGCGGGTGGCGATCACCTCCCGGATGCGCCGCCATCTCGTGCTCGCGATCGCACCGCCGTGTTCGGACTCGCGCACTGCGGCCGTGGTCGTGTCGCCGGTGACCCGCGCCGGTATCGCTCTCATGGTGGTGGAGTACCCAAGTTGCCTCCCGGTTTATCCTGCGGTTCGAGGTGACCTGGACCGCAGAGTGGGATCGAGGGTCCCGCGCCTGGAAACGCGATATGTACCGCCCGGTGCCCGTAGGTGTGCCGAGCAGGCCGGCGCGACGCGCCGCGCGGTCTCGGTCGGCGCGTTGCCCGCCGAATACCGTGTTCGAGTAAGACACGCCGGATCGGCAAAGGGGCTACCCGATGGTTAACGTGCCCCGGGTTTGGCAGGCTGTCGCGCAGATGTGATGGTGGGGCCGCGACGATGAGGAGGGGCGGACGAAGTGGTAACGATTGCGCAGTTGCGAGCGGTTCTGTCGATCCTGCGCGTCGACCCGGACGAGGTCGGCGCACGGCTGGGCGACACGGGTCTGCGTGGTCCGGACGCGGAGCGAGTCCTACTGATCGGTTTGCTACACCGGATTGCGAGCAGTGAGCTGCGTCAGGTCGTCACCACGACGATGGACGACGAGGAGGCCGCCAAGGCCGCCGCGGTGAGCACCCTGCCGGTGAACGGCGAGAACCCCACCGAGCAGGCGCGATTCGACGCGCACTGGCTGCACGACCGCATCGGCGCGTTGGCGGCGGGCACCAAGGTGGACCCGGTGCCGGTCCTGTTGGACGCGGCCGCGCGGTCGACGGACGCGGCCGAAGTCCTGCTGCTGCTCAGCCGCAACCCCCGGGGCCACGACGCGGACTCCCGATGGGAGCGGGCGCTCGACGACTTGGGGCGCGCCTATCACCTGATCAACGACGAGCGGGTGGGTCGCTCCAACACGACGACCGCGCCGCTGTAGCGACGCGGTCGGGATTTCCGTGTCCCGGCGGCGTGGTGCGCGCCGCCGAGAGGCGGGTCACTTCGGTTGTGCCGGTGCGGATTGCGCGGGCTTGTCGGCGAAGCGGGTGGTGCCCTCGGCGGCCTGCAGCGTGGTGAGCAGATCGACACCGGCCACGACGAGGGCGGGTCCGCCGACCGCGATGGTTCCGAGGATGCCGCCGAGGCTCGCGCCGGTCAGTAGACCGGCCACACAACCGACGGCGATGGTGACCAGGCAGCCGATCGTGGCGCCGATGGCGGTGCCGACGAAACCGCCGATGGCGGTGGCAAGGCCGAATTGGCTGGCGAATTCGTCACGGGCGCGCTGGTTCTCGGTCATGGACGCGACCGGTTTCGCGACGAGCGTTTCGGTGGTCGCGAGGCCTTCCGGCCTGGTCGGCCGAAGCTCCAGAACCGTGCTGTCCTTCTTCACCTCCGGACGGACCGGAATGGCTGTGCCCGCGATGCGGAAGTCGAGCGGCAACGTCATCGCGACATGGCCGTCGCGGTCACGGATGTCGACCACGTCGATCACTTGGGCGACGTCGGCCGGGGCGCCGGTGTGGTCGACGAGCACACCGTTGCGCTCGGTCAACCGAGCGCTCTGCTCGCCCGCGGGCTGATCCCGCAGCGCCTTGGACAACTCGAAGGTTCCGCCCCGGAGCGCGGCGACCACCGTCTGATCGACGATCCGGGCCGAGTAGGTGATGTCGGGAGCGGGCTCGGCGTGAGCGACGCCGGCGCCGATGGTCAGCGAGCCGATGGCGAGGATCGCTGCCGCAGTGATGCCGCGGAGTTGCATGATTCGTCCATTCCTTCATCGGGTTCTTACCTGCGTCCAGCACGCCCGGACCCGCGCACTCCGGCAGCGCAAGAGCAGTCGGCTAGGTCGCTGAGCAGCCTAGCAGCGCTCACAGCAACCGATGAGCGTTCCGGCCCGGCCGGCCGGAGATATCGAAAAATTCTCCGACCGGCCGAGTTTCGAATCCGGCGATCAGCGCGCCGCGGCGAGTTCGCTCGCCTGCTCGGCGCGCAGGATCGCCGCGCTCGTGCCGGGTGGCCAACCGAGTCCCGCGTCGAGCCGGTCGAGCACCTCGGCGCCGGGCCGCGGGTTGCGGGATCGCTCGATCTCGCTGACCACCTTGGCCGGCGGGCCGCCGTTGGCGGCCACCTCCGCCTGGGTCCACTTCATCTCCCGCCGCCGCGCACGCACGCGCGCGGCGAGAGCGTCGAGGTCGAGCGCGAGCGCCGTCTCGGCCACGTCCGCGCGCTCCGGCGCCGGTTCCGCCGCCGCGCCGAGCTCTTCCGCCCGGTGCTTTTCCCGCAGCATTCCGCTGGTGATCAGCCTGGACCGTTTCCGCCTACCCATTTTCGCCACACGCTCTCCCATCCTCTGTCGAGTCGATCGAATGCGTCGCACTGCTCCGGCGGCGGGCAGCGCCCAGCACGCCGGGGAACGCTGAACATCATGGGGGAGGGTGGGTGCGGACCCTGCTCGACGCGCCGGGTCTCGGCTCAGCGCGCCCCGTCCTCCGGATGGAGGATCAGCACCGGAATCTCGCGCTGCGTCCAGGATTGGTAGGTGTCGAAGTCCGCGTAGAGGGCCACGAGGTCGGGCCACAGTCGGCTTCTCTCCTCTGGCGTCGCCACTCGGGCGCGGACGCGGCGGTGCTCGGCCCCGATCTGCACCCGCGTCACCGGTTGTGCCAGGAGGTTGAAGTACCACTGGGGGTGGCGTGGCAGCCCGCCTTGTGAGGCGACGACCACCAGATCGTCGCCGTCCACGAGATACAGCAGCGGAGCGGTGAACAGTTTGCCCGTTTTGCGGCCCCGGTGTTCGAGCAGCAAGGTCGGCACCGGCTTCCGGAACCCCGCACCGAATCGCCAGCGCCCGCCGATGCGCCCCTTGGTCCGGCGATATACCCAGACCTGGGTCTTGGACATGTACTTGACCAGTTTCGCGACGAGCGGGGAATCGAGGTTGCGCGGTCGGTTCGGCATCGGCGCCCTTCTTGTTCGGCCCGGTGGGCACGGGTGTTGCCGGGAAATCTATTGCAGCGGCGAGCGATTGATCCACATCTATGTCCGTAGTATCGTCCAGACAGATGTCCGGTTACTATTCCATAAATGCGCCGGCCGCGTATCAGAGGTGATGGAACCGGTGGCGAGCACGGTGGAGGAAACATGGATCGGGTCAACGGCAAAGTCGTCTTGGTGACCGGTGCGGGACGTGGGCAGGGCCGCGGTCATGCGATCACCCTGGCCGAAGAGGGCGCCGACATCATCGCCTTGGACATCTGCTCCGACATCGCCAGCAACGACTACGCGCTGGCGACCGAAGCGGATCTCGCGGAGACCGAGGATCTGGTGGCGAAGATCGGCCGCCGAGTCGTGGCTCGAAAGGTCGACGTACGGGATCGTCCCGCGTTGCAGGAGGCGATAGCGGCGGCCGTCGCCGAACTCGGGCGCTTGGACGTGGTCGTGGCGAATGCCGGAATATGCCCCCTCGGCCACCACGTACCGTTGCAGGGATTCATCGATGTCTTCGACGTCAACTTCGTCGGCGTGGTGAACACCGTGCACGCCGCCCTGCCGCATCTGGGTGCGGGCGCCTCGATCATCGTGACGGGGTCGGTCGCGGGCTTGGTGCCGCAAACCGGATTCAACGGCCAGCAGGCGCTGCAAGGCCCCGGTGGCGACGGCTACGGCCTGTCGAAGAAGATGATCCGTTCCTACACGCAGACTTTGGCCTTGACGCTGGGGCCGAGCTCGATCCGTATCAACGCGGTCCACCCGACCAACGTCGACACCGACATGCTGCACAACCCGGGCATGTATCAGATCTTCCGTCCCGACCTGCAGCATCCGACGCGCGAGGACGCCGAGGTCACCTTTCCCTTCATGCAGGCCATGCCGATTCCGTTCGTCGAGTCCTCGGATATCTCGCACGCGGTCACGTTCCTGGCCTCCGACGAGTCGCGCTATGTGACCGGTTTGCAGATGTTCGTCGACGGCGGAGCATCCCTGAAACTGGGCCTGGCCGGTCAGTGACGCGGAATGCGCTGTGTCACTTCAGGATGAGCAACGCGGACCGCTCGATGCGGTCCGCGATGTCCGAATACGATTTGTAACCCATCCCCGCGTGGACCAACGCGCCCGCGTAGAGTAATTCGAGCGATTCGAGAATATCCGCGTCCGGATTTCCGGACAGGGCCTGCGCGAGGCGTGCGCGAATCTCCAACCCGATACGTGCTCGCAAATGTTCGACGTCGGGATCGCGACCGAGCAGTGCGCTGGTGACCGCGCCGGACAATTCCGGCTCGTCGGCGACCAACAGCGCGATGCCGCGAAGTTCGGCGATCACCCGCACTGTGGCGTCCGGATCCTCGCTGACGGGCGAGGGCGTCGCGCGCAACCGGCGCCAGAAGATCTCCGCGACCAGGTGTTCCTTGGAGGAGAAGTAGGTGTAGGCGGTGGCGGTACCCACCTTGGCGTTGGCCGCGACCAATCGGATGGTCATTCCCGCGAAGCCCTCCCGGGAAAGCACTTCCAACGCCGATCTGGTGAGCTTGTCGACGGTGTCGGCCTGTTTTTCCGACAGGCGCCGTCGCGTCGCTTCGACGATCCTGGAATTGCTTTCGGACATGTGTCTAGATGCTAGTATCGCATTTCTGTTCGAGCAACTTCCACGCGGAAACCGGTGTGTCTCCGGCCACGGAATTCGGCGTCGGTCTGTGGGCTACGGCGTGCGAACCGCGCCGAGCGGCCTGTCGATGTCCGTCAGCTTGCCCGACAAGCGCTCGAGGTACGCGAGGACGTCGTGCTCGTCCTTGTCCGGTAGGCCGTACACGACGTCGGTGACTCCGGCGTGATCCCACTCGGCCAGACGCGCGGCGTCCGGTTTGTAGTCGAGGGCGACCACGCGAGGTCGTCCGGTCCGGCCGGCCTGCTGCCAGATCTCGTACAGCAGCGCGAGCCGGCCCGAGATCTCGGTCTCGCCCGGGGTGGTGATCCAGCCGTCGGCGGACTCGGCGATCCAGCGGAAGGTTCGTTCGGTGCCCGCCGCGCCGATCAGCACCGGCACCGAGCGCCGCACCGGTTTCGGCCACGCCCAGCTCGGACCGAAGGTCACGTACTCGCCGTCGTGACGCGCCTCGTCCTGGCTCCACAGCGCCCGCATCGCCGCCAGGTATTCGCGCAATACAGTGCGCCGCTTGTTCGCGGGTACGCCGTGATCGGCGAGTTCGTCGGTGTTCCAGCCGAAACCGGCGCCGAGTACCACGCGGCCGCCACTGAGATGGTCGAGTGAGGCGATCGTCTTGGCCAGGGTGATCGGGTCGTGCTCCACCGGGAGCGCGACGGCGGTGGCCAGTTCGATGCGTTCGGTGACGGCTGCCGCCATGGACAGCGCCACCCAGGGGTCGAGCGTGCGCAGGTACCGGTCATCGGGCAGGGAGGCGTCGCCGGTCTGGGGGTGCGCCGCGTTGCGTGCGACCGGGATGTGGGTGTGCTCGGGGACGTAGAAGGAGTCGAACCCCGCCTGCTCCGTCGCGCGGGCGGCCGAGGCCGGGGTGATGCCGCGGTCGCTGGTGAACAGCACGATGCCGAATCGCATGAGAACCCCTGTCTGATCGAGTCGTGCGGTGCCTGCGATCGGTGTTCCGCTCACGGGCGCACTCTGTCGGCGCCGCGCCGGTTGAAAACCGGAGTCCCGTTGGCGCAGTGTCTGGACAACTGTTCGGAATATAGTCCGGATGGCTGGTGGCTGCAAGAACGGGTTCTCGTTTGTGCCATGTCGGGTCGGGGCTGGGCGTGGGAGGGCTCGTTTCCGTCGAATCGGCGGCAGGGGATTGTCCTGAAAAACTGTCGGTGGTACCGTCCAGACACATGTCCAGCTATGTGTCTTTGCGGCGCGGCGCGAGGGCGTTTCCCGTCGAGAACGTGTTATCGGATTGGGAGTGTGTGTGATGACGGTTGTGGTGGGGCCGCTGGTGTTCGATCCGTATGACTATGGGTTTCATGAGGATCCGTATCCGGTGTATCGGCGGTTGCGGGAGGAGGCG
>NZ_JAMFLC010000043.1:0-36224 GCF_023501985.1 Nocardia sputi
CGCCTCCTCCCGCAACCGCCGATACACCGGATACGGATCCTCATGAAACCCATAGTCATACGGATCGAACACCAGCGGCCCCACCACAACCGTCATCACACACACTCCCAATCCGATAACACGTTCTGCCGTACGGCGCGACGGTGAGACATCGACAGAGACAGATAGCTGGACATGTGTCTGGACACTACCATCCTTCGTCCGACCCGGACAATACTTACAGGACCGCAACCAGTTCGCGCGAGGAACCGGTATCTCCGAGAGCTCCACAAGGGGGCACCCGACCCGGTGAGCGATCTCGGCAATGATGAGACAGTTAGAACCTGTTATTGCCACCGATCGCGATCCGAGACTATATTCCGTACACGTGTCCAGACAGTATCGGAGTTATCCATGAGCAGCCTTCTGCCCGCCGACGGGTCCCGCCTGCTGATCGGCGGCAAGCTGGTCGAGGGCGCCGACGGGGTCTTCGCGACGGTGAACCCCGCGACCGAGGAGGTCCTCGGCCTCGCCGCCGACGCGAACGCGGCCGATCTCGACGCGGCCGTCGACGCCGCGCGCACCGCGTTCGACGAGACGGACTGGTCGCGCGATCACGCCTTCCGCGCTCGCTGTCTCGAGCAGTTGCGCACCGCGTTGCAAGCCCACGTCGAGGACCTGCGCGAGATCACGATCGCCGAGGTCGGCGCGCCGAGGATGCTGACCGGCGGCCCGCAGCTGGAAGGCCCGGTCGCCGACCTCGGGTACGCCGCAGACCTCGCCGAAACCTACGAGTGGGAAACCGATTTGGGCGTGGCCGAGCCGATGGGCATCAAGACGCGCCGGGTCCTGCGCCGGGAGCCGATCGGCGTGGTCGGGGCGATCACACCATGGAACTTCCCGCATCAGATCAACTTCGCGAAGCTGGGCCCCGCGCTGGCCGCCGGGAACACCGTCGTGCTCAAACCGGCCCCGGATACCCCGTGGTGCGCGGCGGCGGTCGGGGCGATCATCGCCGAGGAGACCGATATCCCGGCCGGAGTCGTGAACATTGTGACCTCCGCCGACCACACCCTCGGCGCCCGGCTCACCGAGGACCCACGCGTCGACATGATCAGTTTCACCGGATCCACGGCGACCGGACGCGCCGTCATGACGGGCGCGGCTACGACGCTGAAGAAGGCGTTCCTGGAACTGGGCGGCAAGTCGGCGTTCGTCGTGCTCGACGACGCCGACATCGCGGCGGCATGCTCGGTGGCGGCGTTCTCGGTGTGCGTGCACGCCGGACAGGGCTGCGCGCTCTCCACCCGGCTGCTGGTGCCGCGCGCGGCCTACGACCAAGCGGTACAGGCGGCCGCGGCCACGCTCGGGGGAATCAGGCCGGGCGATCCCGCCGATCCGCGCACGGTGTGCGGGCCGCTGATCTCCGAACGTCAGCGCGCCAGGGTCGAACGCTACCTCGACATCGCGCGGGCCGAAGGTGGGCGGATCGTGGTCGGCGGCGGCAGGCCTGCCGGGCGCGAGCGCGGGTTCTTCGTCGAACCGACGCTGATCGCGGACGTCCCCAACACCGCGACGGTCTCCCGCGAGGAGATCTTCGGCCCCGTGCTGGTGATCATCCCGCACGACGGCGACGAGGACGCCGTCCGCATCGCCAACGACTCCCCCTACGGCCTCTCCGGTTCGGTGTGGGGAACCGATCCCGAGCGCATCCGGCGCGTCACCGCAGGCGTGCGCACGGGGACGTTGAGCGTCAACGGCGGTATCTGGTACTCCGCCGACGTCCCCTTCGGCGGCTACAAGCAATCCGGCCTCGGCCGCGAGATGGGCATCGCCGGTTTCGAGGAGTACCTCGAGACCAAAGTCATCGCCACCGCTGTCTGATCAGCGCGGGACAACGACAACACAGAGGAGCTGAACTCCATGGCCCGTTTCACGGGAAGATCCGCCATCGTCACCGGTGCTGCTCAGGGCATCGGCGCCGCCTACGCGCGGGCGCTGGCCGCCGAAGGCGCCAACGTCGTCGTCGCCGACAAGAACGCCGAGGGCGGTGCGGCGGTCGTCGAGAAGATCGTCGCCGACGGCGGCACCGCCGTATTCGGACTCCTCGACGTGTCCGATCCCGAATCCGCCACCGCCCTGGCCGATTTCACCGTCGCCGAATTCGGTGGCATCGACCACCTCGTCAACAACGCCGCCATCTACGGCGAGATGAAGCTGAACCTGCTGCTGACGGTGCCGTGGGACTACTACAAGAAGTTCATGAGCGTGAACATGGACGGCGCGCTCATCATGACCCGCGCCGTCTACCCGCACATGTCCACACGCGGCAGCGGCTCGATCGTCAACCAGTCGTCCACCGCGGCGTGGCTGTACTCCAGCTTCTACGGCTTGGCGAAGGTCGGTGTCAACGGACTGACCCAGCAGCTGGCCTTCGAGCTGGGGGGGTCGAACA
Source organism: Nocardia sputi (assembly GCF_023501985.1). Taxonomy (NCBI): domain Bacteria; kingdom Bacillati; phylum Actinomycetota; class Actinomycetes; order Mycobacteriales; family Nocardiaceae; genus Nocardia; species Nocardia sputi. The sequence continues at coordinate 2,435 of NZ_JAMFLC010000043.1, forward strand.
TCCGCGTCAACGCCATCGCGCCGGGCCCGATCGATACCGACGCGACCAAGTCGGTCACCCCCGACGTGATCGTCGACGACATCGTCAAGCGCCTGCCGCTCAAGCGGATCGGCACACCGCAGGACCTGGTAGGGGCATGTCTGTACCTGCTGTCGGACGAGGCGAGCTGGGTCACCGGTCAGATCTTCAACGTCGACGGCGGACAGATCGTGCGGTCATGAGCGCGCGCATCGGATTCCTCGGTCTCGGCAACATGGGCGCGCCGATGGCCGAGCGCCTGCTGGAATGGCCGGGCGGGCTCGCGGTCTGCGACATGCGGCCCGAGGCGGTCGAGCCGTTCCTCGCGGCCGGGGCCGACGCGGTCGTCTCCGCCGCCGAGCTGGCCAGGCAGGCCGCGATCATCTCGATCACGGTGGTCAACGACGCCCAGGTCCGCGAGGTGATCACCGGTCCGGAGGGCCTGCTGCGCACCGCCGCGCCGGGCACCGTGGTCGCCGTGCACTCCACGATCAGCGATCGCACCGCCGAAGAACTCGCCGCAGTCTGCGGCGACCGCGGCGTCGAGTTGGTGGACGCGCCGATCAGCGGCGGCGCAGCCGGTGCGACCCGCGGCGCGCTCGCGGTCATGGTCGGTGGCAGCGAGGCTGCGTTCGAGCAGGTGCGCGAACCGTTCGGCTGCTTCGCCGATCTGATCGTGCACGCCGGGCCGGTCGGCGCGGGCACACGGATGAAACTGGCGCGCAACCTGTTGCACTTCGTCTCCTTCACCGCGGCCACCGAGGCGCAGCGCTTGGCCGAGGCGGCGGGTCTGGATCTCACCGCGCTCGGCAAGGTGGTACGACACTCCGACGCGGTCACCGGTGGCCCCGGCGCCATCATGCTGCGCGACACCGCCGCCCCGATCCAAGACGGCGACTTCTGGTTGCCGATCCTGCGGCACGTGCGCGACCTCGGGGAGAAGGACCTGAGCCTCGCCCTGGAACTGGGTGAACGGCTCGACACCGCGCTGCCACTGGCCCGACTGGCCCTCGACCGGCTCGGCCCCGGACTCGGCGTCGGGACGAGCACCTCCGCATCGGAAAGGCATTCATCATGAGCGACAACGGTTCCGCGGACTCCGTGCGGCAACGCGGCCTGGCCAAGATGGCCGAGGTGTACGGCACGGAATTCCAGGACTACCCCGGCCCCCACTTCGCCCTCACCTCCGACCACCTCTTCGCCGAGATCTGGTCGCGCCCCGGCCTCACCATCCGCGACCGCAGGCTGCTGCTGCTCGGCGCGCTGGCGGCGCAGGGGGCCATCGACACCGCGGGCATCCAGATCGGGGCCGCACTGCGCAACGGCGAGCTCACCGAAGAACAGCTGCATGAGATCGCGGTGTTCCTGTGCTACTACGTGGGTTGGCCGAACGGCACCAAACTCGACCTGCTGGTGGGCACGATTGTGGCGCAGCAGAAGAAGGCCGCCCGCGCGCAGACCGCGTCCACCGAGCAGTGAAGGATCCATCGACCATGTCCGAGGCCACCACCATTCGCCCCATGCGCGCCAGCCGAGTCCAGACCTGGGACCACCGGGCCGACGTCGTCGTCGCCGGATACGGCATCGCCGGGGTCTGCGCCGCCATCGAGGCCGCCCGCGCGGGTGCGGACGTGCTCGTCCTGGAACGCACCGGCGGCTGGGGTGGCGCTGCCGCCCTCGCCGGCGGGTTCATCTATCTGGGCGGCGGCACGCCGCTGCAACAGGCCCTCGGTTTCGAGGACACCCCGGAGAACATGGAGACCTTCCTGCTCGCGGCGCTGGGTCCCGGCGTGGACAAGGCGAAGATCGCCGACTACTGCCGCGGCAGTGTCGAACACTTCAACTGGCTGGCGGCCTGCGGTGTGCCGTTCCGGGAGGCATTCTGGGGCGAGCCGGGCTGGGAGCCGCCGCACGACGAGGGACTGATGTACTCCGGGGGCGAGAACGCCGCGCCCTTCAACACCATCGCGATCCCCGCGCCCCGCGGCCATGTTCCGCAGATGGCCGACAAGCGCACCGGGGAGAAGGGCGGCGGCTACATGCTGATGAAGCCGCTGGCCGACACCGCGCAAACGCTGGGCGTCCGCGCCGAGTACGACATGCGGATCGCGCGGCTGATCCTCGACGACGACGATCGCGTGGTCGGGGTGCTGGCTCGCCGCTACGGCGAAACGGTCACCATTCGCGCCGAGCGCGGGGTCGTACTGGCTACCGGCAGCTTCGCCTATCACAAGGAGATGATCGAACGATACGCGCCGCGACTGATCGGCCGACCCGGCGCCGCGATCGAGGAACACGACGGCATCGGCATCCGACTGGCGCAGGCACTCGGCGCGGAGCTGGCGCACATGGACGCGACCGAGGTGGCGTTCTTCGGGGACCCGCAGCTGCTGGCGCGCGGCATCCTGGTCAACGGGCGCGGCCAGCGCTACGTCCCGGAGGACACCTACCCCGGCCGGATCGGGCAGGCGACGCTGATCCAGCAGGACAACCAGGCGTATCTGGTGATCGATGAGGCGTCGTACGAGGAAGCGCTGACGACCGAGACCTCGACGCCGTTCTTCCGCCAGCCCCCGACCTGGGCGGCGGAGACGATCGCCGAGCTGGAGGCCGAGATGGGCCTGCCCGGCCAGGTGTTGCAGTCGACGGTGGAGTGCTACAACCTGCACGCCGCCAACGGCCAGGACCCGCTGCTGGGCAAGAAACCGGAATGGGTGCGCCCGCTACGCGGCCCGGTGGCGGCGTTCGACATGCGCGGATTCACGGCCGGTTTCACCCTCGGCGGACTGCGCACCGACCTCGATTCCCGGGTGCTGCACGTCTCCGGAGAGCCGATCGCGGGACTGTTCGCGGCCGGCCGCTGCACCTCGGGTCTGTGCGCGGGCGGTTACGTCAGCGGTGCGTCGCTGGGCGACGGCAGCTTCTACGGGCGCCGGGCCGGCATCGCCGCCGCCAAGAACTGAACCCGCCGACCCGCCTAGTAGGATCCAGACACATGTCCGAACCCGATTCCGTCATTCTCGAGGCAACCCGCCGCAGGCTCTCCGGCAAGCAGGCCGACACCGTCGACAAGCTGACCCGTTCGGCGGTGGAAGTGCTCGCGCGCGAAGGCTTCGCGGGCATGACCATCCGGATGGTCGCCGCGGCGGCCGGAGTCGGAACGGCCACGGCGTACACCTACTTCTCGTCCAAGGAGCATCTGGTCGCCGAGATCTTCTGGCGGCGGCTGGTCGCGTCGCCCTCACCGGTCAGCGACGACCCGGACTCCACCGTCCGGGTCGTCGCCGAGCTGCGCAACATCGCGATGCTGGTGGCCGACGAGCAGGAGCTGTCCGGCGCGGTCACCAGCGCCCTGCTCGGCCGCGACCCCGACGTGGAGCATCTGCGCGGACGTATCGGCGCCGAGATCCGCAAGCGCATCATCCGCGCACTCGGTCCGGATCCGGACCCGGACGTCGTCGAATCGCTGGAGTTGCTCTACGCGGGCGCGCTGGTACGCGCGGGCATGGGGTACGGGTCCTACTCCGAGATCGCCGACCGCATCGAGACCTCCGCGCTGCTCATCCTGCGCTAGCGCGGCTACCGGCCGCCGGCCAGATCCGTGAAGGACCCGGTCACATAGGACGCCTCGTCGGAGAGCAACCAGGCGATCGCAGCGGCGACCTCTTCGGGGTCGCCGCCTCTGCGCATCGGCAGCGTCGGTGCCAGGCGATCGACCCGGCCCGGTTCGCCGCCGTCGGCATGGATGCCGGTGTGGATGTAGCCGGGACGGACCGCGTTGACCCGGATGCCTTCGGCCGCCACCTCGAGCGCGAGCCCACGGGTGAAGGTGTCCAGCGCGCCCTTACCGGCGGCGTAGTCGACGTACTCGCCGGGCGCACCGAGCCGTGCGGCCACCGAGGAGACGTTCACGATCGCACCACCGGCGCCACCGTGCGCCGTGGACATCCGCAATACGGCGTGCTTCGCGCACAGGATCGGGGCGATCACGTTCACCGCCATGGTGCGATGCAGCCGGTCGGCGTCCAACTCATCGACGCGGCACTGTTTTTCGAGAGCGCCCGCGTTGTTCACCAGGCCGGTGAGGATTCCGAATTCGGCGTCCACGGTGGCGAACAGTGCCTCGATCGCGGCGGGGTCGGCAAGGTCGGCGCATACCGCGCGGGCCACGCCACCCGCCGCGCGGATATCGGCGACGACAGCGTCGGCCGCCGCTGCCTCCGTCCGATAGGTCAGGCAGACCCGATGACCGTCGCGGGCCAGGCGACGCGCCGTCGCCGCGCCGATCCCTCGGCTACCCCCGGTGACCAGGACAGCTCTCGATCGCACTGACGAACTCCTCTCGTTGCCCACGACTTCGTGCCGGTTACCCGAAACCGGGCCACGCGGCGCGCGGTTGCTCGTATCTTTGCCGTAGTCGGTGCAGATCGGAGTGGGAAAAGTGCAACCTGGTGAGTTCTCCGCGGACTACGTCGTCGTCGGCTCGGGATCGGCGGGCGCGGTGGTGGCCAATCGGCTCAGCGCCGATGCGGGCACCACGGTGGCGCTGCTGGAGGCGGGCCCGCCGGACAAGAACAAATTCGCGCACATACCCGCCGGTTTCGCCAAACTCTTCCGCTCGGAGGTGGATTGGGACTACCTCACGCAACCGCAGCCGGAGCTGAAGAACCGCGAGATCTACTGGCCGCGCGGCAAGATGTTCGGCGGCTCCTCCTCGATGAACGCCATGATGTGGGTGCGCGGCTTCCGGGCGGACTACGACGAGTGGGCGCTGCTGGCGGGTGAGGAGTGGGGCTTCGCCGCGGCCGTCGAGCAGTTCCGCCGCATCGAGCGCGTAGAGAACGCCCAGTACCCCGACGAAGGCACCGACGGTTTGCTGCACGTCTCCCGCCAGCGCAGTCCGCGCGGCCTCACCGCCGCCTATCTGGCCGCCGTCGAGGAGGCCGGCTACCAGGTCGAGCCGCCGAACCGTCCGCAGCCGGACGGATTCAGCGAGACCATGGTGACCCAGCGCGGGGGCCGTCGATGGAGCACCGCCGACGCCTACCTGCGGCCCGCCTTGCGTCGTCCGAACCTCACGGTGCGCAGCGAGGCGCTGGCCACCCGGGTGCTGTTCGACGGCACGCGCGCCGTCGGCGTGGAGTACCGCCGAGGCGGCAGCACGCACACGGTGACCGCGCGGCGCGAGGTCGTCCTGTGCGGCGGCTCGATCAACAGCCCGCAACTGCTGATGCTCTCGGGTATCGGCGATCGTGACGAGCTGGCCCGCCACGGCATCGAGGTGCGCCACCACGCGCCGGAGGTGGGCGCGAACCTGCAGGATCATCTGGTCGCGGGCATCGGCTACGGCGTCACGGAAGACTCGCTGTTCGGCGCCGAGAAGCCGCGTCAGCTGCTGGCCTACCTGCTGCGCCGGCGCGGCATGCTCACCTCGAACGTCGGTGAGGCGTACGGGTTCGTGCGCAGCAAGGCGGACCTGGAGTTCCCCGACCTGGAGCTGATCTTCGCGCCCGCGCCGTTCTACTACGAGGGACTGCAGGATCCCACCGAGCACGGCGTGATCCTGGCGACGGTGCTGCTGCGCCCGCAGAGCCGAGGACGGATCGCCCTGTCCGGCGCGGACCCGTCCGCCAAACCCGTCATCGATCCGCGCTACCTGTCCGACAGCGCGGGCGCCGACCGCTCCGCCATCATGGCCGGACTGCGCGTGTGCGCGGAGATCGCCGCGCAGCCCTCGATGAAAGCGGTGCTGGGCCCGCTGATCTACCCGCCGCAGGCGCCCGAGGAGATCGAAGCCGCCCTCGAACTGACCCTCAACTCCTACTCACACACGCTCTACCATCCGGTCGGCACCTGCCGCATGGGCGCCGACGCGGCCAGCGTCGTCACACCCCGGTTGGAAGTGCGCGGCGTGCAGAGACTCCGGGTGGCCGACGCCTCGGTGATGCCGCTCATCATCCGCGGCCATACGCACGCGCCCGCGGTGTTCATCGGCGAGCAGGCGGCCAAGTTCATCCTCGCCGGATAAGAGGTATCGCCTCCTGCGGCTACGACACCACGGAAAGCCCCAGCGAAGCGGCTGCCAGCACGAGATAGGGCATCGGATAACCGATGTGCCCGTAGTGCCGCGCCCGGACCACGGTCACCACCGCGCCGACGAAGTAGACGACCAGCCCGGCCGCCGCCGCCACGCCGATCGGCGGAACCGCCAGACCGATCAGCAGCCCCGCCCCGCCGAGCGCTTTGACGAGGGCCAGCGGTGTAAGCCAGGATTCCGGAACCCCGTAGGCGCGCATGTTCTCGCGCACCCACTCGGCGCGGACCACGTCGATCCCCGCCGCGAGCAATGCGGCCGCGGCCGCGAGAACCGTGGCGATCACGTAGGCGATGTCCATACCACTACCCTTCTGATGTCGCGCTCGGTCCGAATCTCGTCACCCGGGCGCTGCCTGATCCGTCATCCCGATGACGGAGTACGAACCGGAAAGGTGACCGATGGACACCGAGGACGGGTTGGCGCGGGAATTCGAGTCCCAGCGCGACCACTTGCACGCGGTCGCCTATCGCATGCTCGGCTCACCGAGCGAGGCCGACGACGCGGTGCAGGAGACATGGCTGCGGCTGGCCCGCCACGACGTCGCGGACGTACGGAACCTGCCCGGCTGGCTCACCACAGTCGTCTCCAGAATCTGCCTGGACATGCTGCGCGGCCGGGCGGTGCGGCGCGAAGAACCGCTCGACCACCTGACCCGGCTCGATGGCGTCGCCGACGACAACGAACCGGAGCACGAGGCGGTCTTGATCGAGTCGGTGGGCCGGGCACTACTGGTGGTGCTGGACCGGCTCGGCCCCGACGAGCGGGTCGCATTCGTCCTGCACGATCTGTTCGCGGTGCCGTTCGAGGAGATCGGACCGATCGTCGGACGCACCACACCGACCACCAAGAAGCTGGCCAGCCGCGCTCGTCACCGCGTCCGCGGTGACCATGCCACGGCCGCCCCCGAACTCGCCGCGCAGCGGCCGGTCGTCGACGCGTTTCTCCGCGCGGCCCGCAGCGGCGACCTCGACGATCTCCTGGCCGTGCTGGCGCCCGATGTGATCCGGACGGCCGACGCCGCCGCGCTGCCCGCCGGGGTGGCCACGACCGTGCGCGGCGCGGCGTCGGTGGCGAAGGAAACCGTGCTGCTGCGCAGGCGTTCGCAGCTGGCGGCCCTCGCGCTGGTGGACGGTCGCCCGGGAATCGTGGTCGCGCCGCACGGCCGGCTGCGGCTGGCGCTCACCGTCACGGTGCGCGCCGACCGAGTCGCCGGATATCGGGTGATCGCCGACCCGGCACAGCTGCGGCAACTTTCGATCACCGTGCCGCTCGACTGATCTCGATCGCGCGGCCGCCGCAGCGGCGTAGACGGCGGCTTGCGGACCTCGATGCCCTTGCCCCCGAGTACGCCAGACCTACACGAGCGGCGCATCCGCTTCCGGTGCGCCGCGATTGCGCCGGATCACCGACCATTCCGGACGCGCGTGGCCCCGTCCGGCTCCCGCCCGCTACCCGGCGCTTCGCTCTCCGCCAACCGGCGCCGCCGGAAATCTCTCGGTGTCTCGCCGAAGCGCGCCTTGAACGCCGCCGAGAACCACGCGGGGGTGAATCCCGCGCGGGTGGCGAGTTCTCCGATGGAGACTTCTTCGCGCGCCGGATCCTGGAGCAGATCGCGGGCGGCGCGCAGTGCCTCGTCCTGCCGCAGGTCGCGGTAGGTCGTGCCCAGCTGCTGCAGTACCGAGCGCAGCTGCCGGGGCGACCAGCCCAATGCGTGCGCCACCGCGGGCAGCCGCACGTCGCCACGGCCGACGTTGGCGCGCACGTACTGCCGGATCTGCGCGGCGATCCGGGCGTGATGCGCCCGCTGTGGACGAGTGTCCCCGAGTGAGAGCATGCTCAGCAGCTCCGCGATCCGGTCGCAGACCGCGTTGAACTCGCGATCAGAGAGATTCGCCTGTTCGGCATGGGTGCTGCGGATCATGTCCTGCAGGATTCGGCCCAGACCGGAGTTCAGGTCGATCGTCGTGCCGCGATCGGAGAACGGACCCACTCGATGGTCGAGCTCCGGTCTGGGCACCTGAAACGCGTACGCGGACAACAGCGGAATGTGGATCTGGCACAGATCGTCGAGGATGGTCACCGCGGCCTGCCCGGGCCGTGCTCGTGCTTCCTCCTCGCGATACCGCACCGAATACACGCCCGCTTCGGGGACGACCACCCAGTAGAAGTCGTCGCACGGACCGTGCCGGATGTTCGTCCGCGTGCGGTAGGACGTGCTGATTCCGCGCTGTTCCCAGCGCAGCAGCCGGTACACGGGGGATTCCTGGACAGTCAGGCCCGAATACCACCGTTCGGGGTCGCCGTAACGGTAGTCCATCGGGACGAAGCTGTTGGCGATCATCGTCCACGAGTCCGAATCACTCGCGGTCACGCCGTAGCACTGCATGGTGACAACCTATCGCCGCTGGTTCGCCGGTAGCCTATTGTCCACCATCACAACTCGGCCGCCACCCTCAGCGAGGGCGGCACAAGCGGCCTGGCCCGTACAGCTCGTCTCGCCGATTGCCGCGCGTGCTCTCCATCACTGCTTCTGCCGTGACGCGTCACAACACCACCTCGTCCGCTTCACCTGCTCTCACAGAACCCGCCGATCGGGTCCGCGAAAGAGACCGACCGATTAGTGTGAATGCGCCGCACAGCAATCGTGGACGGAAGGGAGTCGCCAATGTCCGTCGACAGTTCGGCCCGGCCGAGCCTCACCCTGTCGGGGAAGCCGATGTCGTCCCCACTCAAGGACGTTCGCGGGCTATCGCGTCAGATGGTCGGGCACTTCGTCGAGAACGTCATCCCCTGTGGGACCCTGCCGGGTGACGCGATCGCCGGTGACGTCACCACCATCACCCGGGTCTGCCTGGAACTGGCGGTGAGCATGCTCGACGGAGAGGACCTGCCGGAGAAACTCCAGCGCCTCGGTGACGCCGCCGCCGGGTGGGCCCGGGAGGGAGTGCCGATCGACACCATTCACCACTCCATCCACGAAGGCTTCAAAATGGGCCTGGACCTGGTGGTGTCCGGCGCGACGATGAAGGACTACGACGACCTCGTCGACGGCGCCAAGATGGTCGTCGAGATGCTCGACATGATCAACTCGGCGGTCTCCATGGCCTACGTCCGTGAGCTGCGCGCGGTGGTCAGCGAGCACCACACCGCCGTGCACACCCTGACTTCGGCGCTGCTCGGCGGGCACAGCACCTCCACCATGGCGCGCGAATGCGGCATCGCCATCGCGTCCTCGTACGCTGTTCTGGCCGTGGCGATTCCGCCGCATCGCGAAGAACACAACCCGATGGTGGATGCCAAGGTCGTCGCCCGCCGGAAGTTGCGCCGGGTCCAAGCCGAACTGGCCACCAGGTGTGGTGAGGCGGCCCTGTCTCTGCTGAGCGTGGACGGCGGCACGGTGCTCATCCCATCCGGCCATCTGGACAACGAGCAGCTCGACGCCCTGGTCACCCAGCTGTCCCACGCCGCGCAGGTGGGCGTCACCGCGACCATGGTCGAGGCCACCCCGGAGAAGATCCCCACCGCCGCCGACCAGGCCCACGAACTACTCGACATGGTGCAGCGGTTACAGGCGGTGGCCGGGCTCTACCGCTTCGACGAGCTGGCGCTGGAATACCAGCTGACCAGACCGGGGCCGGGCCGCGAATACCTCGGCTCGCTGCTGGACCCCCTGGACGCGCACCCCGAACTGCTGGAGACGCTGCAGCGGCATATCGCCAACAACCTCAACCGGCAGCGCACGGCACGCGTACTGCACGTGCACACCAACACGGTGGACTACCGACTCAAGCGGATCGGGCAGCTCACCGGATTCGACCCGTCCCAGCCCTCGGGCCTGTGGTACCTGCGCTCGGCGCTGGTTGCCCGCACCTACCGCACCACCTGATCGCTCCGCCGACCCCGACCGCAACCGCGGATCGGTTCGGGTCAGCACCGACGGAGGGGGCACCGCTCGGCCTCTCCCCCGACATGCGCCGTTAATGTCCTGTTTACGATGTCTCGGTGGTTGTGAACGACGTGCGAAGGAGCTTGACCCCACCGGGCGAGCGAGTGGGTATCGAGGAACTCCGAGAGCGTCGGTTCCGGCCGGTGGTCGTGTGGTGCGGTGTCGCGGCCATCGCGCTCGCATTGATCGGCGGAGAGCTCATGGCCGCGCACATCGGGGCGCTCGGGCCGCTGACCAGTCTCTTCCGGGACTACGCGGGCACACCGAAGTCCGCGACCACGCCCTGGGCAGGGTTTCTACTGGCCTTGGCCGGGATCACGGTTCGCGCCCGCATCGGCGCCGTCGCCGCGGCGATCGCGATCGACCTGCTGTTCGTGGTGATCAGGGCGGCCGAGGGGCGGCCGTTCACCGTCGGCAACGGGCCGACGATCGTGCTCACCGCGCTGGCGGTGATCGCGTTCGTGTGGTGGGACGAGCAGCGACGCCGCACGGCGTTGCGCACCATCGCCTTCGGCGCACTGCTGATCTCGGCGACGAAGATCAGCGAAATCTGGCTGGACATCACCGCCTGGGCCTGCCCGATGGTTCTCGATTCGTATGTGCAAGTCGCCGATCGCGCCCTCGGCAGCCCGTCGTGGCTGGCCGGGCGTGCGCTCGACGCAGCGGGACCGGTGGCGTCGGGCGTGGTGCGCTGGGTGTACTTCGAGCTTCCGCTGGCGGCCGTGCTCGTCGCGGCCTGGCAGTTGCGCGGCGTGACCGCCGGTGTGTGGCCCCGGCACTACCTGGTGCGAACGTTCTTGACGCTCGGCCTCGTCGGGCCGATCTGGTATGTGGTCTTCCCTGTGGTGGGGCCGGTGCTCGCGTACGGGCCGCAGGGACTGGGCTTCGAGATCGCCGACGTCTGGCCGAAAGTCGTTCCGGAAGTGCCGTCCTCGATCGAGGCGCTGCACTTCGACGGCATCACCCCGCGTAACTGCATGCCGTCCCTGCACACCGCCTGGGCGCTGGCGCTGTACATCCACTCCCGGCGCGGACCGCTGTGGTTGCGCTGGGGCGGCACGTTCTGGCTGGTGTGCACGCTCATCGCCACGCTGGGCCTCGGCGCCCATTACGGCGTCGACCTGGTCGTGGGCGCGGCGCTGTGCCTGACCGTCGAATCCGCGCTGCGCGATCCCGATCGGGGGTGGGATCACCATCGTGTCCGGATCGTGGCCGTGGGGGTAGCCGTCTTCACGGGCGTACTGTTGTGCATCCGCTTCTTCGCCGTGCAGATGGCAGCGCACCCGGTCCCGTTCGGCACCGTGATCCTCGGCTCGCTCGGCGCGCTGGCGATCATGTTCTACGCCACGTGGTTCGGCGCGTCATCGACCGAACCGGCCCCCTCGGCCAGTCCGCCGGTGAAACTCTGAGCCGCCGCACCGATCATCGGTGTCGGCCACACCGGTTGGTCACACCGAATTTCACTCCGACGTCAGCGATCGGCCTGGTCGCCACGGCGATGAGCGGCCAGCGTCGCGGCCAGCGCTGTCCGGTCGAGCTTGCCGCGCGGCGTGCGCGGCAGACTGTCGACGACCAGAACCTGCACCGGCATACTCGGACTCGGCAAGCTCGCTCGCAGACGCCGCCAGATCTCGGCGGCGTCCGGCGCGGTGCCGCCCACCACGATCGCGGCGGCGGGCGCCTCCCCCATGCGTGCGTCGGGCACGCCGACGCAGGCTGCCTCGGCGACACCGGGTATCGCGGTGAGCGCCGCTTCGATCGCGGCGGGTTCCACGTTCAGTCCGCCCCGGATCAGCATGTCGCTCTGCCGGCCGAACAGCCGCAGGCGGTTGCCGATCACCTCACCCCGGTCGCCGACCGTCATCCATCCGTCGACGGGACCGCCGCTCACACCGTCGGCGGTGAGGTAGCCGTCGAACAGCATGTCGCTGCGCACGAAGACCAGGCCGTCGCGAATCCGTGCCTCGACGCCGTAGAACAGTTCGCCCGCGGAGTTCTCGTCGGCGGCTCCGAGCCCGCGATCGAACGATACGAAGCTCAGTTCGGAGGCACCGTAGAAGTGCACGAGCGAGGCGTTCGGCAAGGCCTCTCGCAACGCTCGCCGTCCCGCTCGGGGCCACCGGGCCGCCGAGGACAGCACTTCCCGGACGCCGCCGACCGGACCGATGCCCGCTCGCACGACGTCCCACGCGATCGTGGGCACCGAATACAGATGCGTCGCACCGGCTTTCAGCGCGTCGGCCACCGGTCGCAGATCGACCGTCGCACCGCGCGTCAGGGCGTGCAACGCGCCGTACAGGAAATGCGTATGGTCCAGCACGCCGGGCACCGACACCCGGTCTCCGACACCGATGTCGAAGGTACGGTCGGAGCGGTCCAGCGTGGTGGCCCACGACAGCTGGTCACGCACGAAGAGTTTCGGCTCTCCGGTAGTACCGGAAGTGATGCCGACCAGCAGTTCGGTGCCCGGATCCGCGCGGCCCACCGAACCCCCGGATTCGAGTGCGCCGGCGGTCAGCACGGTTTCCTCGAATCCCAGCCGCCGCAGTCGCCGGTGCTGGTGCGGCGCGGCGACTACGGCTCCCGGTGCCGCGAGCGCGAGGACCCGGCTCAGCTGGGCGGGCAGCAGATGGCGGTGCAGCAGCACGACACTCACCCCGGCGTGCATCGCCGCCGTCACGGCTACCAGCGATTCGACCTCGGAGGTGGGAAGCACGGCCAGTCGGCGCATGCCATCGAGCCCGCAGGCGGTGCGGACGACCTTCGACCAGAACTCCTCGTAGCCGATCCGCTCGCGTCCCGCCACCACAGCCGCCGACTGTGGATGGGCCGCGGCCTGTCGAGCGATCCGCTCGGCGAGCAGTTCACTCATCGTCGACCCCCCTCGCGGCGAGGGCGTCGCCCATGGCGTCGGCCGTCCGCAGCGCGCGCACCAGCACCGGCGTGACCAGCGCCGTCATCGACCACTGCAAGCCACGGGCACGCCGCGCCTCGGCGACGTCGTGCACGATCCCGGCCAGCAACGGCACACAACGGATGGCCAGCGCCAGCAGCAGACCGATCCGCTCGGGATCGATACCGACCCTCCGCAGCGGCCCGAGCCGACGGGTCACGGCGTCGAGCATGTCGGTCACCCGCGTGGTGAGGGTGAACAGCGCCGCCAGCGCCACCGACACCACCAGTACGCCGCACACCACCGCGGCCCGCGCCGGGGAGGTGATCAGCACCTGGAACGCGCCGATGAGCAGCACCATCCACACCAACGGCCGCAACTGAGCCAACGCGACTCGCCACGGCACCTTCGCCACCGCGAACAGTCCCGCCGCCACCGCGGCGGCGAACAGCACGTGCAGGGGGGTGCGCACGAACAGCGTGGTCGCCACGATGGCCACGAGCAGCAGCACCAGCTTCGCCCCGGCCGGAATCCGGTGCAGCAGCGAATCGCCCGGACGGTACACGCCGATCATTCGATCGCCGCCCGGTACGCCGCGACGGCGGCGGCGGGCGTTCCGTCGAACACGACCGCGCCGTCATCGATCACGATGACCCGTTCGAAACTCTCCAGCAACGTCAGCTGATGCGTCACGACGATCACCTGCTGGTCCACGGCGTCCAGCGCGTCGGCGACGACCTTGGCGTTGCGCAGGTCCAGCAAGGTGGTCGGCTCGTCGGCCACGATCACTTCCGGCCTGCGAATCAGGACGGCGCCCAGGGCGAGCAGCTGTTTCTGGCCGCCGGACAGCAAGTGCGAGGGGTGCTCGGCGTGACCCGCTAGGCCGAATCGTTCCAGGACTTCGTCGACGCGCGCCGCGACCTCCTGTTTGCTCAGTCCCGTCCGCCGCAGGGAGAAGGCGAGATCCTCGGCGACCGTGGGCATCACGATCTGGGTGTCGGGGTCGGTGAAGACGAACCCCACCTTCCGCCGCACCTGTGCGCCCTTGCGGGAGGCGTCCACGCCGTCCACCGTCACGGTGCCGGAGGTCGGCGTCAGCAGGCCGTTGATCATGCGCGCCAAAGTCGATTTGCCGGAACCGTTGGATCCGATGATGCCGACGCGCCGTTCGGCGATCCGCAAATCGATGTCGCGCAGCACCTTTCGTTCGCCGAAACGGTGGCTGACCGAGTCGAAGACTATCTCGCTCACGACACCCGCTCCACGAGCACGGCGATCCCCTGCCCACCGCCGATGGCGCAGGCCGCGAGACCGAGCGCGGGACCGTCCGCGCGCAGCATCTGACTCGCCAGGCGCACCAGCAGGATGGCTCCGGACGCTCCCCAGGGATGCCCCATCGCGATGGCGCCGCCCTGCGGGCAGATCGTCGACTCGTCGAGGTCCAACTCGTCCGCCACCGCCAGCACCACCGACGCGAACGCCTCGGTGATCTCGATGACGCCGACGTCTGCCACTCCGAAACCCGTTCGCCGCAGCACTTTCCGGATCGCGGGCACGGGGCCGAGGCCGGGAAACGCCGGGTCGGATCCAGCGACGGCGCAGCCCAGGACCCGCAACGCGGGCAGCCCGGCGGCCATCGACTCGGTCGTGACCGCCATGACCGCGGCTCCGTCGGAGATCCCGCAGGAATTGCCCGCGGTGGCCGTGCCGTCGGCGCCGAAGCTGGGGCGCAGCCGCGCGAGCCGCGCCGCGGTCATGCCCGGCCGGATGCGCTCGTCGCGCCGCACGTCGCCGATCGGCACGATCTCCGCGGAGAAATCGGTGGCCGCGGCGAGGGTGTGTGAGCGGGCAGCGTAGGCGTCCTGCCGCTCCCGGCTGATGCCCCGCGCTCGCGCGAGATCGTCGGCCGCCACGCCCATGTCCGGATCGGGAAAACCCTGTGGTGCGAAGGGAGCGCGGGTGTATCGCACGGGCTGGGCGTCCGCGACCGGTGGCCAGAAGCGCCACGGGGCGGTGCTCGCCGATTCGACTCCGCCTGCGAGGACGAGTTCGTCCGCGCCGCTGCGCACCCGCAACGCCGCCTGCATCACCGCGTCCAGGCCCGAGCCGCACTGCCGGTCGACGGTGACTCCCGGGACGTGCACGCCCAGCCCCGCCCGTAGCGCGGCGACCCGGGCCGGGTCGCCGCCCGGGCCCAGGCAGTTGCCCAGGACCACGTCGTCCACTTCGGCGTCGATACCAGCGCCGCGCAGCGACGCCAGCACGGCACCCAGCACGGGAGCGGCCAGGTCGGTGGTGGTCACGTTCGCCAATCCGTGCCCCGCGTTGCCGATCGGCGTACGACGGGGCGCTATCAGAACGGGGACCGGGCTCATGTCAGCAAGTCTTTCAGCTGAGCCCTCGCGACTTTCCCCGCGGCGGTGCGGGGCAGGGCGGGCAGGGGCACCCATCGGCGCGGCATCGCCTCCTTCGCCAGCACGCGACGGGCGCGCGACCGGATCTCGTCGAGCCGGGCGCCACCGTCCAACTGCACTGCCGCCGTGACAGTTTCACCGAACACAGCGTGCGGCGAGCCGATCACCGCTACCGCGGCGATACCGTCGAACGACTCGAGGACGCGCTCGACGTCCTCGGCCACCACCATGGTGCCGCCGACATTGATCGCGCAGTCGCCTCTGCCCAGTACCGTCAGCTCGCGGTCGGGGCCGAGTTCGGCGAGATCGCCGACTCCGAACCATTCGGGCGCGCCGAGCACGCGATAAGGCGAACGAACGTAGAGCAACCCGCCGCGCACTTCGGCCTCGACGCCGTCGAGCAGCCGCAAGGGCTCGGGTACGCGCCGCGCCGCGACGAGCGAGACTTCCGAGGACCCGTAGTACTCGACGACCTCGACGTGCCCGGCTGCCGCCAGCGCACCCTCGTCCAGCGCGATGCCCGCGACGATCGCGGTGCGCAAGCGCGGACAGGCGCGCACCACCTCACGCAGTACCGCGGGAACCGCGTGCACCACGGTGGCTCGCGCCGGGTCGTCGGTGACGCACGCGCCGCGCCACAACGCGTGCAGCGCACCGAACAGGTGCATCGTCGCGTGCAGCGGCCCGGTGATCAGTACGCGGTCGGCGGGCACGACGCCGGTGATCGCGGTGAACGCGGGAAAGCTGTCGTACCAGGAAGCGGCCGTCCGCGCGAGCGGCCGGGGACGACCGGTGGAGCCCGAGGTCGCCACCAGAAGGAACGCCGTCGGCGGGAGTTCCGTACGGTGCGGCCGGGCCGCGGGATTCTCCACCAGTACCGGGATACCGCGCCGCGCCGCCGCGCAGGCGCAGATCAGCGCGTCCGGCACCGGGAGGGCCGACGCGTCGTAGGCGGAGGCGCTCGAATGCCGGTCGTTCCATCGCTCGATCGCGCCGTCGAGTTCGCCGTAGGTGTGAGTGCGGCCGCCGAAGTCGAGGGCAGGTTCGTCGTCCGCGCCGCCGAGTTCTGGACTAGGCACCGATCACACCGGGATACGCGCGGTGCACTCCCTTGGCCACCACGGTCGCGACAACGACTTTGAGCAGGTCACCGGGAATGAACGCCCAGTTGGTGGTGACCGCGGCCGCGACGCCGAGATCAGTGCGCAGCAGCAGGCCCGCGGTGCCGAAGGCGTAGATGATCAGCAGGCCGCCGACGGCGTTGATCAGCAGGCCGAGCGCGAGCGGGTATTTCGGCAGGATTCGGGCAGTGCACAGTCCGATGAACAGCGCCGCGGGAATCCACCCGACGAGGTACCCGGCGCTGGGGCCCGCCAGCGCCGTCAAACCGGTGCGGCCTCCGGACAGCAGCGGCAGGCCGATCATCGTGAGTGTCAAGAAGACCAGCACCGCGGCCGTCCCCTTGCGCGCCCCGAGCACCGCACCGGCCAGGATCACGCCGAGAGTCTGCACCGTGATCGGCACGCCGCTGAACCCGACCGTGATGGCGCCGGGCAGGCCGAGCGCCGCGATGAGGGCAGCGAAGACGGCGATCTGCGCCATGTCCCGCGCGGGAACGCCCAACCTCGGCTCCCGCGAGTTCTCGACATCCTCCACGACGACCTCCGCATCGAACTTGAACGGTGTTCAAGGTAGCAGGACGATTGCGATGCCGCACGGGTCGGGCCGCCTGGTGAGGCCGGTCCCCGCCCCCGGACGTGAGTCCGTCGACCGTGCCTAGCGGTGAGTCCAATCGGGCTGGGTGAAGTGAGCCACCCTGGCCGCCGCAGAGTCTGTGCCGAGCAGGACGACTTCGCGGAACTGCCAGAGCATCGCGCCGGTGGGTGCGTGGATGGTCATCTTCGGGCCGAGCCGCATCTGCAGGAGGCCCGCCGCACCGGCCGGCGCGGCGTCATCGCGCAGTTCCGCTTGCCGCACCGCGTCTTCGGCCCGAACCCAGCGCGGGGTGTCCTCGGCGGCGAGCCGGGCCAGGTCGACCAGGTGGACCGAGTAGACCTCGTCCGGATTGGGCCGCAGCTGCGTGGCGTCGGCCAGCGCCAGGACCAGAGGAGTGATCGTGAATCCGGACGCGGCGGGGAAGTCGTCGAGCGCGCCGAGCAAGTCATCCGGACGCGCGCACAAGCCCAGTTCTTCGTGCAGTTCCCGTAAGGCGGCTTGTTCGACGGTCTCGCCTTCGTCCAGCCGTCCGCCGGGCAGCCCCCACTGCCCGGCGTTGCGGCCTCGATAGGCCCGCTTGATGACGATCACCGACAGCGACTCATCGGGCTCCTCGACCACGCACAGAACGACCGCCGCGCGACGTATACCGGGCGCATCCGGGACCTCGATACGCGGGAACCCGGCCAGGCGAGAGTGCGCGAGCACGCGGAATTCATCGATACTCCTGGGCAGAGGCGCACTCGGGGTCGGGTCCATGGCTTCGATCTTGCCCGAGCGCTGTGAACGGCACACGCGATGAATTCAATATTTTGATGCGCATATCTATGTAAGCGCATTTTTTACATCCGTGGCTGAGACTGCGCCCGGCGAGCCGGGTATTTCTCAGCTGCGGTCGGAGGCTTCGACGAGAAGCTGTCGCCGTCGCACGTACCTACCCGTCGATCACCGATCGCCGCCCGTGTCGCGGGCTTCACCGACGCACTCCCCCACCCACGCCAGGAAGTCGCGAACATTATTGCCAGGCAGCGGGAACGCTTCCGAGCGTGGACGCTGGAAGCTGAGCAGAGCCGATTCGATGAGGAACCGGAATTCCGGCTCGGATATCGAGATCATCTGCGCCGCTCGACGTTTGGGTATCCAGCGACCCGTGCGGCAGAATGCCACCGACCGGCAGCCGTTCAGCACCTGATTGTCGGCGAGGTGCCCCTCTCCCCCAGCATGCTCCCGGACGGAGGCCAGGATCGCCGCGAGCAGGTCGCGCCGCGAGGGTGCCGCGATCACCTGGCGCACCGGGGGCCCGTACAGCACACGCCCCGCCTGGCAGGCGATGGAACGATCGATGACATACCAGAAGGCCGATGATTCCGTCGGATCGAAACTCACGCGGTCCGGCAGCATCGGGCCGGTATTGAGGTCCATGAGATAACCGGCCTCGCCGGACGGAACGGCGACGAAGTCCGCATCGTAGACCACCAGCTCCAGCCCGGCCGCCGGGCAGGACAGCGCGGGGTGAGCGAGTGACTCGGCCAGTTCACCCAGAGCCCGCGCGGGGAGTAACGGGGCGGCGACGATCACCACATCGACGTCGCTGCGTCCGTGTCGATAGTCGTCGAGGGCGACCGACCCCACCGCGATGACGCTGACCAGGTGACGGCCACAGACGGTGTGAGCGCGTCGCACGAGATCTTCCAGGTAGGAACGCAACTCGATCGGCAAGGATCGCATATCCATCCAGGCGTGGGTCATGCGGCCAGTATCCGACACGTCGGCCATGCGGCCGATTACACGCTTGCTTCCCACAGCTCGACAGCGACATTCGCCTGAAGCCGGCGAACCGGGCCCCGAGTAGGTATGGAAGTGGCGTTCACTCCAGCGCCGACGCGCACGATCCCGCCGCGAGGCCCGCGTATCACACTGCGTAGGAAGGAGTCCCACCTGCGCCCCGGGCCACGGCAGCTGTGGCGGCCGCGCTCGGTCCGCGATGCGCCCGGATCAGCAGCGCCGCCCTCAGATAGCACAGGCCGGTGACGTCGCTCGTGCCGAATCCGGTGATCTGCTCGATCCGTTTCAACCGGTAATCCACCGTATTCGTGTGCACATACAGTCTGCGAGCGGTCCGTGAGCGCTGCATGTTCGTCGCCAAATGCACTTCGAGCGTTTGCAGCAGCTCCGGGTGCTCTTCGAGGGAATCGAGAACAGCACTCAGGTAGTCGCGGGCCGGGCCGGGCCGGGTCAACTGGTACTCGAATGCCAATTCGTGCGGGCGATACAGTTTGCTTTCGCCACCGAGCCGGTGCACGATATCGACGAGTTCATGAACTTGCTCGGCGGCGCGCGGGATCTCCGCGGGCGCCGCTGCCATGACAACCGCTTTGACCGGCACCTGAGCTGCGGCGGACAAATGAACGATCAACTGGTCCAGATCTGGGTCGGCGAATTCCGAGAAGGGTAACAGCAGCGTACCGCCGTCGACGCTCAACAAAGACAACACTTTACCGCCGCACCGGTTGGCCAATTCCGCCTGAACCCGCCGCAACTTGCGGCGGGCGACCACTTTCGCGTCGAGCGAGGAATCGAGTTCCTCGGGATGTGGTGGCAGTTCCAATGCCATAACGTGATAGCGGTCGGCTACCTCGATGCCGCACTCCCGGGCCATGGTCGAGGGGTTCTGTCCGCCCAGTAGCGCCGAGGTCAATGTGTGGACGGCGGTGTGATGCTCGCTGACCGCCGAACGTAGTTCACGAACGTAGGCCACCGATACCGCTGAGGTGATCATGCCCAGGGCATCCATCAGACGTCGGGCGATCCCGGCGACCGTGGCGTAGTCATGGGTGGTGGCATCGGCCAGCAGGAGGTCGAAGCCGAGTTTGAAGCCTTCGTGGACAGCGTGATGGATGGTGTCGATAGGGATGCCCTCCCGTGCCCAGTCGCCGGCGGCATCGCGCACTCGCTCGGTCCGCCCCGGAAGGTCCCGACCATCGAGCATGCTCTTCGTCAATTCCAAGCACACCCGGGTGACGGTGGTGATATCGCCATCGAGAGCTTCGCCGGGCAACGTCGCGCACGGCACGACGTTCTCGATGAAATGGCCCACCATCTGGCGGGAGATGGTCCGCACATCCTTCAGCGGAGTCGAAACCGGCTGACCCGAGGAGGTCAGAAACGGCTCAGCAGAGGTAGCGACAGACATTGTGACTCCTTACCACCCAAAGGCCACTGGGCAGGGACATACGCTACCTCGACCGCCGATCTCGCCGTTCGACCTTCGCTTGTGAGAAAGAGGAACGGATTTCGGCATGGTCTAGGGATTCCGACAACGAACGCCGGACGGGATTCGGGTAGTCGGCCGAGCAGCTGTCCCAACTCAGCGCCGCTGACACTGCGTGCACCCGGATCCTTTTGCGTCCAAACAGCTGTGAGCCGTCGACCTGACATGTGATCTTGCGCCGGAGGACCACATCGCCGACGACCAGGGCACGGATGGGTTGCCGACGATCGACCTGCCGCGCGGCGGTGACGATTCCGAACGGCCTCGCCACCGCCGTGTACAACTGGGCAGGCCGCTTACAGGCAGAAGCTGATCTCGACCGGGCCGACCGGGATGCCAGTGCACACTTCCACCGAGCCCGACACGGGTGTGGCCGTGGTGGCAGCCGCGGAGGTGGTGCCGAGGGCGACGGCGGACAGCGCGAACGCGGCGACGGTGAGCGGACGAATAATTCTGCGGTTCATACGTATTCCTCGGTTGTGCATTTTGACGCGTCCCGGGTTCGAGACGAGTCGATCAGATCACGGACCGTGGGCTCCAGCTCACTGTTCACGCCGATTTGGAGGCTTTCGGATGATTGTTTGTCACCTTGTCGTGGATATTCACAAAAATATCGACTTGAATAAGAACAGTTATTCTGTCGATTGATTGCGTCTTCCGTTTCGGCATTCGATACCAGTGCGTACTGTGTCGCCCTGCCGACGAGACATTCTCGGTGACAAGACATCGAGCGGGATCGAACAGCCGTTATCGGATCGGACGCACCATCCAGCGGCGCACGGTGAAGACCGGCGGCGACGCAAGATCATCCGGCCTTGGCCGGCACCATGATCTGGAATCAACTGGCAGGATGGGTTGTTCAACATCACGCCGGAGGGGGACAGATGACCATCTTGGTAACCGGAGCCACCGCGAACATCGGCCGCAAGGTCGTAGACCACCTACTCGCCCAGGGAGTCACCGAGATTCGCGCGCTGACCAGCAATCCGCGGAAGGCAGCGCTGCCCGCCGGAGTCGAGGTGGCCGAGGGCCACCTGCGTCGACCGGACACGCTGCCCGCGGCGTTCGCGGAAGTGGAGCGGATGTACCTGGCGCCGACACCGGACAGTGTCACCGAGGTGCTCGCGCTGGCCCGCGCGGCCGGTGTGCGGCATATCGTCGATCTGTCCGGCGAACCGGAGAGTTGGTGGGGCAGCGTCTGCACGGCTGTCGAGGACAGTGGCTTGGCCTGGACCCACTTGTGGCCCGGCGATTTCATGGAGAACACCCTGGTCTGGTCACACCAGATCCGTGCGTCCGGCGCCGTCCGGGATCCGCGGCCCGAAGCCGCGAGCGCGCCGATCGCCATGGACGACATCGCCGCCGTCGCCGCCACCGCCCTGCTCAGCGACAGCCATCTCGGCCGGGCCTTCCCGTTGGCGGGGCCGGAGATCCTCACGCGCACCGACCTGGTCCGGCACCTCGCCGACGCACTCGGCCGCGACATCGTCGTGCACCGGTCCTCGCGCGAGGACACCGTCACCGCGCTGACCCCCACTATGGGCGACACCGCGACCTGGTATGTCGACAACGTTCTGTGCGGTTTCGACCCGGACCCCGCGACCCTGCCCGTCACCAGCGTCCAAGACATCACCGGCCGATCCGCGACGACCTTCGCCCGGTGGGCCACCGCCAACGCCGCGCGCTTCGCCGCCGACTGAAACTTCGGCCGGTCAGCGGGAGTGCCGAGACCGGTTCATCGGCGAGGTCAGGAAGTCGCTGGGGGTGGCGGCGCAGGCCGGCGTCAGCCTCAGCGGACCGTGGAGGTACAGCCCACGGTCAGGACAAACGGGGCCTGCGTTGTTCAGCTGGTCCGACTCTTTCCGTCATGACGAGAACTCGCTCGTCACCGAACGCTCAATACGACAACCCGAGGCCGTCGGCCAAGACCGGCCACGAATTCTTCAGAGCCCCTTGCCAATATCCCCACGAGTGGGTCCCGGTGGGCTGGAAGTCGTAGGTGGCGGGGATCCCGAGAGTGTTGAGCCGCTCGCGCATGTTGTGGGTGCACCAGTTCACCGCAGCCTCGATCAACCCGCCCAACACCAGCTGGTTCAGATAGCCACGCGGCCCTGGCTGGGCATACTCGCCGTTGTACGTGTCGAACATGCCCGGGACGCCGGTTCCGGTCGACAGGAACAGGCGGATGCCGCGGAGTTGGTCGGCGTGCAGGTACGGGTCGTTGGCGGCCCACATCGGATCCTCGGGTGGGCCGTACATGTTCTCGGTGTCGCCGCCGCCCCAGCTCTCGACGGCGAGTTTCACGAACTCACGGCCGATCGGGTCACTGACCTGCGCACACCCGCTGTAGGCCGCGACCGCCTGATACAGGCCCGGTTTGGCGATCGGCAGTTGCAGCACCGAGGTGCCAGAGGTGGACAGACCCGCGATCGCGTTCACCCCCGTGGTGGCGAACTCCGCATCGATCAGCGGCGGCAGCTCCTCGGTGAGGAACGTCTTCCACTTGTACACACCGAGTTTCGGATCAGGTGCCCGCCAGTCGGTGTAGTAACTCCAGCGCCCACCGACCGGCTGCACGACATTGACGTCCTTGTCGGCGAGGAAGCGCAGCACGTCGGTGTTCTTCTGCCAGGTGGCGCTGTCCTGCCCGCCACCGCCACCGTTCAGCAGATACAGCGTCGGCCGTGGCACCGAACGGTCGGCCGGGCGCAGCACCTTCACCATGATGTCCTGGCCCATCGCCGCGGAATGCACCCGCAGCTGGACGGTCCGGTCGTCCTCCGCCCAGGACCCGGTGATCGACGGCGCGTCGGCACTCGCGATCGGTGACGCCGCGACCGTGCCCGTCAGCACGGCGAATACTGCCGCCAGGACGACGAGCACGTACAACATCGAACGGCAGGCCATTCCGATTCCCGCGCGTACTCCTGCCGAATCGGCAACAGGCGTGGCGGCACGTCCGGCGTCGACGTCGGAACTTCGTTTCATCGCTTGCTTTCCTCCAACCGTCGCGTTCGCCTGCCGGCCACTGATGCAACTGCTTGACGACTCACACGTTCCGCCAACGCTAAAGCCGGAGAAGGCGGGGCACTTTCTCGGTCCGACGGGTCTGGATACCTCACGAATCGGCGCTGATCCCCTGAGGGCGCGACACAAGCAGACCCGCCGACCTCGCCACCGTCACGACTCCAGCCGGCGACCCGCACACCCTGACCTTCCAGGCCGACTGTCACAACACCGACAGCGAGTTCGCGACCGTCGCGGCACTCGCCGCCCTTCCCGAGCCAGGACCCAACGGCCAGACGGCGCCCGACACAAGCGCCCCCGACATCCCATGATCTGACCGAACCCGGCCAACCCACTCGGGAGGCCGCCTCGAGGCCGCCCGGACTCGCGATCCCGGGTCCGACGTGGCCTCGTGCTGTCGCTGCAATTCGAAACCGAAGACGGCGCCGATACCGTCGACGCGATCGAAAACCTGAATCCGATGGCGGTTGCCAGCGTCTTACCGCTCGAAGGAGCGGCGCTGGACGCGGTGGCCGCCGCCGGAATCGCCCAAATCCATCGGGGCAGTGCAATTGGGTGTTTTGGACGAACTGAACCTGACCGTAGGCGAAATGGGGCCGACCGGCTGACCGCCAACGCCACCAACGTTTGGCCTTCGCACGATCCCCGATGAAGAAGCTGCACATGATCGGCGACTACTGGCCGGCCGGCTTACACACCGCGGCGCGACGCCGAGGCGTGCCTCCGATCCCGCTCGACACGCTCGCCTCCGACGGACACGCCGCCGACATCATCACCGGTTGGGCCCGCGACGGCGTGACCGCCGTATGCACCCAAAACGACGAGACCGCGTTCAGCGTCCTGCACGGCGTGCGCGAGGCCGGCTTGCACTGCCCCCAGGACATGGCGGCCATCGGCGTCGACGCCATCCCCCTCGGCGCAGTGAGCACCCCACCCCTGACCTCCATCGGCTTCGACGCCGGAACAATCATCGAGCTGTCGGTCTCGGCGATGATGGCCGAACTCGGCTTCGCCCCGCCCCCAGCGCACACCCTCGGCACCTCGATCGCTTACCTCATCGACCGCGCCTCCGCCTGACAAGGAAGCCGGGGCCCTATGCGGAGTGATGCCCTCTCCGGGCCATCGCGCGGAGAGGCGGCCGGTGCGGTCAAACCTGGACCGGCACCTGGTAAATGTTGTCGGCGGGATGTCCCGCGCGCTCGTGAATCCTCTGCACCGCTCCGGCATCGGGTGCCTCGGACAGGCAGAAAACCATCCCCGACTCGGGGTCCGCCCAGGCGTGCTTGAAGTTCACTTGCTCGTCGTCCTGGATCGCGAGGTCGGCGTTGTGGGCTTCAGTGAGGGCTTCGGGAGTAACTCCCTTCATCGTCGTGTGCACATCCATGAACTCAGGCATGACACGTCCCCTTTCTCTGAGACTTCCCACTATCCTCCCTTGTCCGCCGCGCCGCCATGGCGGATCAGATTCGGGACGGTTCAGAATCCGCAGTACATGACGTGCACGCCGACCCGGCCGAGCGCGGGATGGTGAAGCGCTCCGGGCACGGTACCCAGATCTCCAAGCCCAACCGCTGGTAGACATCAACAGCCCTGCGATTGGGATCGGCCACCGCGTTGAATTGCATAGCGGCGAAGCCTTTTCCTTCGCCCACTCCATCACATGCCGGCACAAAGCTGTACCAATGCCCTGACCGCGCGCCGTGGCGTCGACCATGAAGCTTGCGGTCGATATGTGCGCGCGCGCCCGGCCGATTGGCATACGCGTTCGCGGTGCCGGCCACCCGGCCCCCGGTCACGGCGACGACGGTCATCGCGGGCGGCCCATCACCCAGATGTCGCGCGCCTGCTCCTCGGTCATCGCCAGGTCGTAGGTAAACGTCTCGCCGGAGCGCACGATGTCGCGGACGATCGGCCGGACCTGCGACCAGTCGGCTGACGTCTACTCACGAATCTGCTTGACCCACAAGCTATCCCGGGAAGCGGTGAGATCCCACCCATCAATCCCCACCACCGAGCGGGTGTGCGGTGAGCCTGGAGCGCACCGCCGCTACCGCGAGAACAGCCCGCTGCGATCAAGCAGAAGGCCCGGCAGCTCAGGCCCGGGCGGGCAGCAGTTCGGCGATCAGATTCCCGACGCGGGATTCGATCTCGTCGCGGATCGCGGCCGGGATGCTATTGAAAATAGGGTCCAGCAATGGTTGGCTCGTAGTCGAGTCTCGCCGGGGTGGGCCTGGGCACCGACGTGCTGCTCGACGCTCTGACACCCGCACCGATCCTGGTGGCGGAGCCTTCACCGCACCTGCGGGCAGTGCTGCGGGCGCGGCTGCACGACCGCCCCGACGGCGACCGAGTCACCCTGCGTTCCGTGCGCAGCCACCGAACTCGTTCTGCCGGACCGGATCGCCGCCGCCGTGGGGATGCACATGATCGGCCACCTCGATCCGGCCCGGCGGCGAGGCTTGTTCGTCGCGCTGCTCCCGCGACTGGCGCCGGGCGCGCCGGTAGTGTTCAACGTCCAGCCGCCGGCCGCCGCGACCGAGCCGGTACAGGTCGACCCCTACATCGTGCGCGCCGCCGGTCGGTCTGGACTACGAAGGCCGCGGGCATGCCCAGCCGGTTGCCGCGGACCGGTTGCGCTGGACGATGACATACGCACCATGCTCGACGGCGCCGAGATCGCCCGCGCGACCACGGAATACGACTGGTGGACGCCGTCGGCCTCCGAGCTCGCCGACGAACTCCATCAATCCGGGGCCGACATCGTCACCATTGATGACGATCTCGTCATCGCCCACGCCCCCGCCTGAAAGACACTCGCCGCAAGGTTCGCCTCCGATGGGTCAGTGTTCGTCGTAGTGGCCTTCATGAGCGGCGTGACGGCAGCCATCGTGAACGTAATCGATGTGATCACCGTGCGGCACCGCCACATGTCCGCAGCCCGCGCCGTGGGTATGGTCGTGGCCGGCGTGGGTGGCGTGACCGGTGGCAGGCTCGCACTCGTCGAAGTGCCCCTCGTGGGCGCGATGAAGGTGCCCGTCGTGCACATAGTCGACGTGATCTGCGTGCGGGACCGCCACATGCCCACACCCCTCACCGTGAACGTGGTCGTGGCCGGTGTGTTCCTGATGCAGCGCAGCGGTCATGCGATCCTCCTCGATTCCGGCGTGCCCACTTTCGGGCAGCACATATTGTCGAATTCGCATATCTTATCGTGTTCAGGTGCTGATTGTTAGCCGAGCGAATGGGCAGCAGGGAAGGGCGGCACAGGGTACCGCCGATAGCGAACATGCATTCGACCATGGGGGTTCTCGGCGGTGGTCGGTAACGTCATGGTCAGGGGAATTCAAAGCGGAACTCAGCGGACAGTTTCACGGCGACACCAGTGACGCTGAACAGGGGCGCAGGGCACCGACATGGGCCGTAGCCGGCTCAGTGACATTGGATCGCGTTCACGAAGGAGCCGCACATGGACACCGTGACCACCCACCGCCCTACCCGGGACACCGTGTGACCAGCTCGGATACCGGCGCCCACAGCCACGCGGCAGCACTGGCGGGGCTCGCCGAGACCTGTACGCGTGATGGTACGGAAAAGCGAACGTGACTGTCCTCCAGCGTCTGCTGACCCCGCCCGCTGCTGGGTATGGCCGCTCCATGCGGGTCCAGTGGCGGTTGTCCGCACGGTCATGAAAGCCTTCGATCTCCGATCGGGTGTAGATCCGTTCGTGGGGATCGGTAGGGATCCCGGCACATTCGGCGGCTTCATGAACCTCGAGGCGCCCAGCAACACGGTCTTCGCGTCCCCGAGGGCATCGAGATCCCGCCCACGGCCAGTCCCCATGCCTGGGATTTCGATGTCGAGTACCGCTGCGGCACAGTACTTCTACCACTCGAGTGGCGGCGGAGTAGGACAACAGACTGGCTGGCCAGGGCGAAGCGATGACTTTCGTGTCGGCGTGAGTAGTGAAGGGATGAGTAGGAGGGATGAGCGACCGCGACGAACTTCGACGGCGTTACCTAGCCGCCCGCGAGAGATGGCAGACACCGCGCCAGACCTCGGAGGAAAAGTCCGCACGGGAGAAAGCTCTCAAACGGCGTAACGACCTCGCCAAGCTAGAGGCGGCAGCGATGAAGGAGGCTGAACAGCGGGCACATGACGAGATGGCCGCCGGGTCGATCGCTGGCACCATCGTTGGAGGGCTGTTACTCGGTGTCGTGCCCAGTGCGGCGCTCATGCAAAGGAGAAGTACCGAAGGCGAGAAGACAACACTTCCCGCCACTTTCAACATATAGCGGACGGGGGGGCTTGCGGCAAGACCCGGGTCGCAGCGCAGAATCACCGGCCGAGAGCCAGAACCTGCGGAGATGGGGAGTTGCGAAGTGCGTGTGTTGTTGACGACGTGGGGGTCACGCGGGGATGTCGAACCGCTGGCGGCGCTCGCGGAGGCGTTGCGGGAACTGGGCGCCGAGGCGCGGGTGTGCGCGCCGCCCGACGAGGAGTTCGCGAAGCTGCTCGAGCGTGTCGGCGTGCCGCTGGTGCCGCTCGGCCCGACGGTGCACTCGGTCGTCGCCAACCCGAAGCCACCGACGGCGCGAGACGCGTTCGCGCTCGCTCCCGCGCTGGTCGCCGCGCGGTTCGACACGCTCACCGCGGTGGCCGAGGGATGTGACGCGCTGTTGGCGACCGGCCTGATGCCGGCCGGCGCACGAGACGTGGCCGAGAAGCTGGGCATGCACTACGTGTTCGCGTGCTTTCACCTGCTCGGGCTGCCGTCGCGACATCTCCCTCCGGGGAGACGGCCGGGCACACCGTCCCCGCCGGATGAGACCGACAACCGGGTGCTGTGGCAGCAGGACGCCCAGCGGGTGAACGCCTTGTACGGCGAGGCGCTCAACAGCCATCGGGCGGCGATCGGCCTGCCGCCGGTGGACAACGTCCGCGACCACGTCTTGACCGGCAGGCCGTGGCTGGCGGCGGACGCGACGCTGTGTCCGTCGCAGGGCATGACGGACCTCGACGTCGTACAGACCGGGGCGTGGATCCTGCCCGACGACCGCCCGCTCCCGAACGGCACGGAGGCGTTCCTGGACGCCGGCGCGCCACCGGTATATGTGGGCTTCGGCAGCATGGCCGCACACGCACCGAAGGACATCGCCCGGGTGGCCATCGAGGCGGTCCGCGCGCAGGGCCGCCGAGTGCTCCTCGCCCGCGGCTGGGCGGAGCTGGCCCCGATCGACGACGTGGACGACTGCTTCGTCGTCGGCGAGATCAACCAGCAGGCACTGTTCGGTAGGGTGGCCGCGGTCGTGCACCACGGCGGCGCGGGCACCACCACCACGGCAGCCCGAGCCGGCGCGCCCCAGGTGATCGTGCCCCAGATCGCCGACCAACCGTACTGGGCCACACGAGTGGCCGAGCTGGGCATCGGTGTGGCACACGAGGGCTCGACGCCGACCGTCGACTCCCTGTCCGCCGCGCTCGCCACGGCCCTGGCCCCCGAGACCCGAACACGAGCCAGGACCGTGGCCGGTGCGATCCGGGCCGACGGGGCGACGGTGGCCGCGAAACTGCTCCTCGAGGCAGCGAGCCGGACGAAGCCACCCGTAACCGTGTGAGCCCGGTCGGTGTCGGACTCGGGGCGTGACGGCGGAACGAGCGGACTGCGAGCTGCCGCTTGATGAATGCACGGCAGCTCTGCCGCGGGTCCGATTCCGGGCCGATCAGTCATGTGGCAATGATCGCCGGAAGGATATCGGCGGTCACAACGCGTTGTATGTCGCGGCCACGAGGTCGTAGGCGCGGCGGTCGCCGGACAGCCAGTCGCGGCGCAGGTTCGGAACGAAACGCGATCGCCGCCCCTCCGGCGTTCCGGCCGCCGGCGAAGCTTGCCTCGAACACATCGCGCACCGGCAGGAAGGCGGGATCCACCTCGCCGTCCGCGCATTTACTCACTAAAACTACATGTTCTAGTTTGTGGGTCCAGTTCAGCCAATCGACACGGTTCAGCCGGTAGCGCGATGGCTCACCGCCGACGAAGCTACGGTCAGCTCACCCACGGTGATCGAATCAGCCGCACCGGCCGTGTCTGATCAACCGGATCTCGTGCCGTCGTCACGCAGCAGCGCGGTGTCCACTTCGGTCACTCCTTCGGGGTGGTGTCGACACCGCCGAGCCGATTTCGAACCGCACCGCCCGCGCAGGCGATGACCACGAGTCCGCCCACGAACGTGAGCCAGCCGATGCGTTCCCCGAGCAGCAGGGCCGCCCAGCAGAGGCTCATGATGGGCTGCACGAGCTGGACCTGACTGACCCGGGACATCGGACCGATGGCGAGCCCTCGGTACCAGGCGAAGAAGCCGAGGTACATGCTGACGGCCGAAAGGTAGGCGAAACAAGCCCATTCGACAGCCGACCCCGACGGTGCCTGACGCCCGAACGCGACGACGGTCAGTGTGAGCATCAGCGGCGAGGAGAGAATCAGGGCCCACGACACGGTCTGCCAGGACCCGATTTCGCGCGCGAGTAGGGCACCTTCGGAATACCCCACCGCGGCCGCCAGCACAGCACCGAAGAGAAGCAGGTCGGCCCAGTGGACCCGGCCGATGCCCCCGCTCTGCAGCAGAGCGAACACGACAGTGGCGATCGCGCCCGCGAGTGAGAAGAGCCAGAACGCGCGTGTCGGCTGCTCGCCGGTACGCAGCACCGCCGTCACCGCAGTGGCGGCGGGCAGCAGGGCGACGACGATGGCACCGTGACTCGCTGGTGTCACGCTGAGGGCGTACGACGTGAGAAGCGGGAAGCCGACGACGACCCCAGCCGCGACGACAGCGAGACGCAGCCACTGCCTGCTCCCCGGAACCGTCTGCCGCGTGGCCGCCAGGGTCGCTCCCGCCAGCACAGCCGCGACCACCGCGCGACCGGATCCGATGAACAGGGGCGAGAGTCCGCCCACTGCGACACGGGTGAGTGGCATCGTCAACGAGAAGGCCGCGACACCCACGAGTCCCCAGGTCAATCCGGTCGGCCTAGGCGATAGCGGAGTTGTGGATTTGACAGTAGCGCTACTCTGAACCGACATGTCCAACGATAGCAGTAGCCGCTTGGCTGACGGTATTCGCGCCTGGATGGCGACGGCTGCCCCGGGTGCGCGACTACCGTCCACACGACAGTTGGTGACCGACTACGCAGCCAGTCCGGTCACAGTGCAGAAGGCCATCCGGTCACTCGCCGCGGAAGGCCTCATCGAGTGCCGCCCGGGCGTCGGCAACTTCGTCCGGGTTCCGCGTTCCACCCGTCCGCAGGACTACGGCTGGCAGACAGCCGCATTGGGCTCCCCGCGCAGCACCCTGCCGAGCGTGGCAGGCGCCCTGCGCACCGCTGCGCCCGATGCCCAGGAACTCCACTCCGGCTATCCCGAGGCCGACCTGCTGCCAGGGCGGCTGGTCCGCGCGGCCCTCATCCGCGCGGCGAGAGGCGCTTCGGCGACGTCACGCACGGCCCCTGCCGGGCTGCACGATCTCCGGACGTGGTTCGCGGCCGAGTTGGCCGGCCTGACGCCCGCCGGTCTCGCCGTGCCCACGGCCAACGATGTCGTCATCGTCCCGGGAAGCCAGAGCGGGCTCACGTCGATATTCCGTGCACTGGTCGCGCCGGGACAACCGCTGTTGATCGAGTCCCCGACGTACTGGGGCGCGATCCTCGCCGCGCACCAGGCGGGTGCGCGCCTGGTCCCCGTGCCGAGCGACGCCGATGGGCCCGACCCGGACGAACTCGACCGGTTCTTCCGCGAGACTCGGGCGAGAGCCTTGTACGTCCAACCGAACTACGCGAACCCTACCGGGGCTCAGTGGTCGCCGGACCGCGCCGAGGCTGTGCTGGACCTGGTCCGTGCGCACGGTGCGTTCCTCGTCGAGGACGACTGGGCACACGACTTCGGGATCGACACAGAGCCGAGGCCGGTCGCTGCCCACGACACCGCCGGCCATGTCGTCTACCTCCGTTCGCTGACCAAGAGCATGTCACCCGCTATCCGGATCGGCGCGCTCGTCGCCCGTGGGCCCGTCCGCGATCGACTGCTCGCCGACCGATCCGCGGAGTCCATGTACGTGAGCGGGCTTCTGCAACAAGCGGCTCTCGAGGTCGTCACCGATCCCGGCTGGAAGACTCACCTGCGCAGGCTTCGTGTCCAACTCCGGGAACGCAGGGACCTGCTCGTCGCCAGTCTGCGCGAGCACGCCCCCCGGCTCCATGTCGACCACGTTCCCGAGGGGGGACTCCACCTCTGGGCACGGCTGCCCGACGGCACGAACACCGACCGACTCGTGCGCGATTGCGAGACCCGAGGGGTGTACGTCGCATCCGGTCACGAGTGGTTCCCGGCTGAGCCTTCGGGCCCTTTCCTGCGCTTGAACTTCACCGGCCCCAACCCGAATGGCTTCCCGGCAGCAGCCCGGACCATCAGCGCGGCACTCGCCTCCCAATGGTGAAGGAAATCCACCATCTGGCCTATCGCTCCGTGAGAGCCGCCGACTGCGCGTGGCCGAACGATGCCGAGGGCGGCGGTGATCGGTAGGAGAAGTCCGAGCCTGCCGCTGGGCTGATGCTCCTTCAGGTCCACTTGACCAATGCGTCCCGGATTCGGCAACAGTGTTTGTGGGTTTCGGGCGCCATCTCCGATGCTCGTATCGGAGGTGATCGCAATGAACGCAAGCATGTATGAACCGAATACGTCTCTGCCAGATGATCTTTGGCACGCGATCGTTGTCGGAAGAGATCTGTCCGCTGGTGCCATCCCGGACCGGCTCGATGTCGGAGGTGCCCGCTGATGGTTACCGTCATTTCGGAGTCGCCGCGGGGCGGTCGTCTCGAACGATTGCCCGCCGGGGTCTATCTGCTGGCTTTCAGCCTGTTCGCGATGGGTAGCGCTGAGTTCCTGATGGCTGGGGTCCTGCCCGCGGTCGCCACCGACCTCGAAGTCGCGCTCTCCTCGGCCGGAATGCTCATCACCGCGTTCGCATCGGGTGTCGTCGTCGGCGGGCCGCTTTTCGCCGTGATCAGCCTGCGCTGGCCGCGACGCACCGCCTTGGTGGTCACTCAGGTGGTCTTCGCTGTCAGCGTTGTCGTCGGTTTGCTGGGCAACTTCCCGGTGATGTTGCTGTCCAGGCTTGTTTCCGGCCTGGCCTATGCCGGCTTCTTCGCTGTGGCGTCGGTGACCGCGATCAGCTTGGTGACCACCGACCGCAATGCCCGCGCATCCGGCGTCGTGGTCAGCGGTCTCACCATCGCCATGATCGCCGGGGGCCCCGCGGGTACTCTGCTCAGTCACTTCACCGACTGGCGTGGCGGATTCTGGGCTGTCGCGGTGCTGACCCTCGTCGGAGCCATCACCTGCGTGCTCGGTCTCCCCGCCGGCAAGTCGGGCGCCGACCCGGCGACGGGAACCAGCCTGTCGCGGGAGATCGCCACGATGCGGGAACCCTCCCTGTGGGGGTTATACGGGATCACCATCCTCACTACCGCGGCATACATGATCTCGTTCAACTACCTTGCCGCCATACTCGCCGACATCACCGGCGTCCCGGAGGTCTGGATTCCGGCGATCCTCGCGCTCTTCGGAGCAGGCGCCTTCATCGGGCTTTCCATCGGCGGCCGGATCTCCGATCAGCGCCCGCACTTCGCGCTGATCATGGGGGTGGTCGGCGTAGTCACACTGTCTGTGGTCAGTGTCATCGCGGTCGAGCGGATCTGGGCAATGGTGGCCGCGGTGTTCCTGACCGGTATCGCGGCGTTCGTGCTCAATCCCGCGATATACGGTCGCGTCTTCACGATCGCAGCCGATGCGCCCACGATCGCGGGTGCCACAACGGTGTCAGCCTTCCAATTGGGCATCAGCATCACCCCCGTGCTGGCGGCGGCGACACTCACCCGCGGTGCCGCTCTCACGTCGGTGTACTGGTTCGGAGCCGTACTCGCCACCCTCGCCGTCCCGCTCATCCTCCTCGACCGAACGCGGCAGGCCCGAGCCACGCCGACGCGCGAGGGTGACTCGCAGACCACGCAGCGTCCGGCGTCCTGATCAGTCCACGCCATCGCCGGCTGGAACGTGGTCAGCGGCGGACCAAACGCTTGACCTGGTCGTTTGTGTAGGAGCTCGCTGAGAGGCAGCGGACCGGCTGCCCCTCAGTCGATCTTCATCGAGCGGATTGGAGACAGTCCGTTCTGACCCAGCCACGCTGTCAGCTCCGTCGCTGTATACCCCGGCTTGCGCTTCGCCTGGCCATTGTGGCCTGTCCCCGGTGAATGAGACCGCCTGGAACTAGAGTTCCGTTGGCCCTGGTGAGGGGCTGGAAGGGACACTGAGAACCATGGCTGGACGTAAGCGGCATTCCGCCGAAGAGATCGTGCGGAA